>JBQGFI010000100.1:0-1834 GCA_052040065.1 Marmoricola sp. | reverse complement strand
CGGCTGGTGGTCGTCTTGCCGTTGGTGCCGGTGACGGCCACGATCGGGATCCGGCTGGTGGCGCCCGGCGGGAAGAGCATGTCGACCACCGGCTTGGCGATGAACTGCGGCTCGCCGATGGTCGGGTGGGTGTGCATCCGGAAGCCCGGCGCGGCGTTGACCTCGCAGATCGCGCCGCCGGTCTCCCGCACCGGCTCGGTGATGTCGGGGCAGATGAAGTCGATGCCGGCGATGTCGAGGCCGACCATGCGGGCGGCCTCCTCGGCGATCTCTACGTGCTCCGGGTGCGCCTCGAAGGTGCGGTCGATGGAGATGCCGCCCGTCGACATGTTGCCGGTGAGCGCCAGCTTGACGGTCTCGCCCTCGGCCGGCACGGAGTCGAGGGTGTGGCCCTGGCCGGCGAGCACCTCCTCCGCGGCGGCGTCGACCTTGATCCGCGTGAGCACCTTCTCGTGTCCCACGCCGCGGCGCGGGTCGGCGTTGGTGAGGTCGACCAGGTCGCGCACGGTGCTGGAGCCGTCGCCGGTGACGGACGCCGGCACCCGCTCGGCGATGGCGGCCATCCGGCCGTCGATGATCAGGCAGCGGTAGTCCTTGCCGGTGACGAAGGACTCCACGATCACCCAGCCACGCCGCGACTGCGCCTCGGCGACGGCGAAGGCCTCGCGCACCTCCTCGGCGTCCTGCAGGTCGAGGCAGACCCCGCGGCCGTGGTTGCCGTCGAGGGGCTTGACCACGACCGGGTAGCCGATCCGGTCGGCGGCACGGACCGCCTGGTCGGCGCTGCGCACCGAGTCCTGCTTGGGCACCGGGAGGCCGGCCGCCGCGAGCAGCTTGGTGGTGAGGTCCTTGTCGCTGGCGATGTCGACCGCGATCGAGCTGGTCTCGGAGGTCATCGTCGCGCGGATCCGCTGGGCGTGGACGCCCTGGCCCAGCTGGACCAGCGAGTGCTGGTTGAGCCGGATCCACGGGATGTCGCGCGAGACCGCCTCGTCGAGGATCGCCTGCGTCGACGGCCCGAAGGCGGTGCGCTGGGCACGCACGATGAAGCTGTCGAGCTCCTCGGAGAAGTCGAACTCCGGCTCGGCCTCGACGAGGTGGTTGACCAGCCGGCAGGCGAGGCGCCCGGCCGCGAGCCCGACGGACTCGTCGACGTAGCCGAAGACGACGTTGTAGCGCCCGGGGTGGCCCTTGACCTGACGGGTCTTGCCGCGGCGGATGTCGTGACCGACCACCTGCTGCAGCGCCAGGGCGCAGTGCTCGGCCACGTGGCCGAGCCAGGTGCCCTCGTGCAGCCGCTCGACGAAGCCGCCGCGGCGGCCGCGGGAGCAGGAGTGCTCGCGCAGGCCCGGCAGCGCCTCGAGCAGGTGCTCGCTGAAGCCCGGCAGGGTGTTGGTCGGGAAGTCCTCGAGCACGCCGAGGTCGACCACGAGGTGGATCGCCTTCTCGTAGGACCACACGTTGGGGCCGCGGTAGACCCGGGTCTCGACGATCTCGAGGTCGGGGGCCGGACGGCCACCGCTGCGGTAGGTGGTGTCGCCGGATCCGGTGGGGGGCGGGCTGGGGGGGCTCAGCGGGCCGGTCCGCCGGGGCGCCGGGCGCGGCGCCGCATGAACACGCCCGGCGAGCCGCCGCCCGCCGCGATGTCGCGCGCCATCTTCTGCAGGTCGCGGTTGGCCAGCGCCAGCTCGTCGGCCTCGCGGGGGTCGACCTCGGGCGGGGCGGGGAGCAGCGAGCGGGTGGTGAGGTCGAAGCGGGACCCGCTCGTGAGCGCGTGCAGGGTGACCCCCGAGGCCAGCACCGGCCGGTGCTCCTTGACCGCGTGGGCGTCGGT
>JBQGFI010000099.1:0-10468 GCA_052040065.1 Marmoricola sp. | reverse complement strand
TCCTGACCGCTGGTCGACCCGGTGCTCCACTCGTGAGAGGACACCATGAAGAAGGACATCCATCCGCAGTACACCGAGACCCAGGTGCGCTGCACCTGTGGCAACTCGTTCACCACGCGCAGCACCCGGGCCAGCGGCGAGATCCGCGCCGAGGTCTGCTCCAACTGCCACCCGTTCTACACGGGCAAGCAGAAGATCCTCGACACCGGCGGCCGCGTCGCCCGCTTCGAGGCTCGCTACGCCAAGAAGCAGCAGAGCAAGTAGCTCGCGCGAGGTGCTGGTTCCACCGGGCCACCGGTGGGGCCAGCACGTCCGACCTGCTCGTCGGGCAGGGAAGTGACCGTCCCACCAGGCCCCCTGGTGGGACCGACAGCGAGGCGGGAGCGATCCGTGTTCGACGCCGTCCATGCGCTCGAGCGCGAGTACGCCGAGGTCGAGGAGCGGCTGGGTGACCCGGCCGTGCACAGCGACCCGGTGCTCGCCCGGCGGCTGGGCCAGCGCTACGCCGAGCTGGGCGCGGTCGTGCGCGCGCACGCCGAGTGGCAGCGGCTGGGCGACGACCTCGAGGCGGCCCGTGAGCTGGCCTCCCAGGACGACGCCTTCGCCGACGAGGCGACCGTCCTGGTGCGTCGCCGCGCCGAGGCCGAGGAGCGGCTGCGCCAGCTGCTCGTGCCCCGCGACCCGGCCGACGGCAAGGACGTCCTGCTCGAGGTCAAGTCCGGCGAGGGGGGCGAGGAGTCGGCGCTCTTCGCCGGCGACCTGCTGCGCATGTACTCCCGCTACGCCGAGCGCCGCGGCTGGACGACCGAGGTGCTCGACGCGACCGAGTCCGACCTCGGCGGCTACAAGTCGGTGACCGTGGCCGTCAAGGCCAAGGGCACCCCGGAGCCCGGCGAGGCGCCGTACGCCCTGCTGAAGTTCGAGGGCGGCGTGCACCGCGTGCAGCGGGTGCCCGTGACGGAGAGCCAGGGGCGCGTGCACACCAGCGCCGCGGGCGTCCTGGTCTTCCCCGAGGCCGAGCAGGTCGACGTCGTGGTCGACGACAACGACCTGCGCATCGACGTCTTCCGCTCCAGCGGCCCGGGCGGCCAGAGCGTCAACACCACCGACTCCGCCGTGCGCATCACCCACCTGCCCTCCGGCATCGTGGTGAGCTGCCAGAACGAGAAGTCGCAGCTGCAGAACCGCGAGCAGGCGATGCGGATCCTGCGCGCGCGGCTGCTCGCGGCGGCCCAGGAGGCGGCCGACGCCGAGGCCAGCGACGCCCGTCGCTCGCAGGTCCGCACCGTCGACCGCTCCGAGCGCATCCGCACCTACAACTACCCGGAGAACCGCATCTCCGACCACCGCACCGGCTACAAGTCCTACGACCTCGACCGGGTCCTCGACGGCGACCTCCAGGCCGTCGTCGACTCCAGCGTCCAGGCCGACACGGCGGCCCGCCTCGAGGCGCTCGGCGAGTGAGCCACGCGGTGACGGCGCGCGCGCTCGTGCGCGACGCCGCGGCACGGCTCGCCGCGGCCGGCGTGCCCAGCCCCGAGCACGACGCCGCCGAGCTGCTCGCGCACGTGCTCGGCACCACGCGCGGCCGGCTGCCGCTCGTCGACGACGTCGGTGCCGGTGACCGGGCGGCGTACGACGCCCTGGTCGCGCGTCGCTGCTCCCGCGAGCCGCTGCAGCACCTCACCGGCACCACCGCCTTCCGCCACGTCGAGCTGGCTGTCGGTCCCGGGGTCTTCTGCCCGCGGCCCGAGACCGAGCTCCTGGCGGGGTGGGCGATCGACCACGCCGGCTCCGGTGCGGTCGTGGTCGACCTGTGCACGGGGTCGGGGGCCATCGCCCGCAGCGTCGTCGACGAGGTGCCGGGTGCGCAGGTGCACGCCGTCGAGCTCGACCCGGCGGCGTACGCCTGGGCCGAGCGCAACCTCGAGGGCCCGGGGGTCGACCTGCGGCGGGGCGACATGGCCGAGGCCTTCGGCGACCTCGACGGCCGGGTCGACGTGGTCGTGTGCAACCCGCCGTACGTCCCGCTCGACGCCTACGACGGGGTGGCGCCCGAGGCCCGCGACCACGACCCGGCCCTCGCGCTGTGGTCGGGTGACGACGGCCTCGACGCCATGCGCGTGCTGGAGCGGGTGGCCGCCCGGCTGCTGCGCCCCGGCGGGGTCGTCGGGGCCGAGCACGCCGACGTGCAGGGGAGCAGCGCGGTCGCCGTCTTCGCGGCCACCGGACGCTGGCGCGAGGTGCGCGACCACCGCGACCTGGCAGGTCGTCCGCGCTTCGTGACGGCGCGACTGGCACCATGAGCGGCGTGGCCGAGCTGTACGACCTCTCCGACCCCGAGTCCCGCGAGAGCGGGCTGGCGGCTGCCGTCAGCTCGTGCCGCAAGGGCAGGCTCGTGGTGCTGCCCACCGACACCGTCTACGGCATCGGTGCCGACGCCTTCGACGCCGACGCGGTGCGCCGGCTGCTCGAGGCCAAGGGACGCGGCCGCGAGATGCCGCCGCCGGTGCTGGTCTCGACCCCCACCACCCTCGACGCGCTGACCACCGAGGTCCCGGCCTGGGTCAAGGGCCTGGTGGCCGAGTGCTGGCCCGGGCCGCTGACCGTGGTGTGTCGCGAGCAGCCCTCGCTGCGCTGGGACCTCGGCGAGACGATGGGCACGGTCGCCGTGCGGATGCCCGACGACGAGGCCGCTCTCGACCTGCTGGGGCGCACCGGACCGCTGGCCGTCTCGTCGGCCAACCTCACCGGCCGGCCGGCGGCCTCCACGGCCCAGGAGGCCGAGGAGATGCTCGGCGACGCCGTCGCGGTGATCCTCGACGGCGGTCCCCGGGGCGAGCACCCCGGCGACCGGCTCGCCTCCACCATCCTCGACTGCACCACCGAGACCCCACGGGTGCTGCGCGAGGGCGCGCTCGGGCTCGCCGAGCTGCGCACGCTCCTCGAGGGCCTGGGGGCGTCGGTCGAGGAGCTCGGCGGCGCCCCGGACGAGGACCCCGGGGAGTCGTGACCCGGGGTGCGTGAGTACCTGGCCGTCTTCCTGGTGGCGAGCACGGTCAGCTACCTGCTGTGCGTGGTCGCCCGTGAGGCGGCGATCCGCTCCGGCGCCGTGGCCCGGGTGCGCGACCGCGACGTGCACGCGACGCCGATCCCGTACTTCGGTGGGGTCGCGATGCTCGGGGGCCTCGCGGCCGGCCTGCTGCTGGCCTTCCACCTGCCCTTCCTCTCCACCGCGCAGCCGACCGTGCTGCACGACTCGATGTGGGTGCTCGCCGCCGGCGCGATGATCTGCCTGGTCGGGGTGGCCGACGACCTGATCGAGCTCGACGCCCTGACAAAGCTGGGCGGCCAGATCCTGGCCGCCGGCGTGCTGGTGCTCAACGAGGTCCGGCTCTACTCGCTCAACACCCCGGAGTGGCTCGGCCTCGGACAGCTGACCCTCGACTCGACGCAGGCCACGCTGCTCTCGGTGCTGCTGATCGTCGGCACGATGAACGCCGTCAACTTCGTCGACGGGCTCGACGGCCTCGCGGGGGGCGTGGTGCTGATCGGGGCCGGGGCGTTCTTCGTCTTCTCCTACTCCCTGGCGGCCTTCAACGGCGAGACCCTCGCGATCACGGCGGCGGTGCTGTGCGCCGCGATGGGCGGCGCGTGCGCCGGCTTCCTGCCCCACAACTTCTTCCCCGCCCGGATCTTCATGGGCGACTCCGGCTCGATGCTGCTGGGGCTGGTGCTCGCGGGCTCGGCGCTCACGCTGACGGGTCAGTTCGCCACGGTGACCGTGGAGCGCGACGGCGGCACCGGCGACTCGACGCTGATCCTGCTGCTGCCGATCCTGCTCCCGATCACGATCCTGCTCGTGCCGCTGGTCGACCTGGTGCTCGCCGTCGTCCGTCGCACCCGTCGCGGCCAGGCGTTCTACCAGCCCGACAAGGAGCACCTGCACCACCGGCTGCTCGAGATCGGCCACAGCCAGCGCCGTGCCGTCTTCATCATGTGGCTGTGGGCGGGCCTGGTGGCCTTCGGGGGCGTGCTGATCGGCCTCTACCGCGGCCCCCTCACCTACGCCGCCCTGGCCGTGGGCCTGGTGCTCACCGTCGTGCTGACCTTCGTGGTGCCCCGGCTGCAGCGGCCGCAGGCGCTGCAGGGATGACGGCCACGGCGTCGATTCGCGCCGCCTCCGGCGCTTGTGCTACTTTTCACAAGCACCGACGACCGCCAGGTTCCCGCTCACGCAGCGGGGCCCGACGACGCAGATGAGGCCGCCGATGACGACGACCGCCAACGACCAGGGCCGCCCCACGGGCGCCCCGCGCCGGGGGATCACCCCGGTGCTGGTCACGGTCGCGATCGGGCTGGTCCTCGGTGTCGCCGCCGGTGTCACCACCGGTGTCCCGGGTGT
The DNA here is from genome assembly GCA_052040065.1 of Marmoricola sp. Taxonomy (GTDB): domain Bacteria; phylum Actinomycetota; class Actinomycetes; order Propionibacteriales; family Nocardioidaceae; genus Marmoricola. The sequence continues at coordinate 6,063 of JBQGFI010000099.1, read as the reverse complement.
CTGGGGCGTGGTGGTCGGCGTCGTGCTGACCTGCGCGTCCCTCGGCCTGGGCAGCCTGGTGCTCGCCTGGGTCACCGAGGTGTCGCCCGCCATGTCGCTGGTCGTGGCGCTGATGACCTACACGCTGCAGGTGGTCCTGCTGCTCGCGGCGTACGTCGTGCTGCAGAGCTCCGCCGAGGCGCGCGACGCCGTCGCCGGGCCCTGGCTCGGGGGCACCGTCATCGCCACCACCGTCGTCTGGCTCGCGCTGCAGGTCAGGGACCTGATGCGCTCGCGCCAGCCCTACTTCGACCTCCCCTCCGACGCGGCCGGAGCGACCTCCTCCAAGGGCGCGTCCGCCGGCCCGGAGGTGGGTACGACGTGAGGCACCACCACTGCTATTGTCCGGAGCGCGATGTCACAGCGGGAGCCCCTGTCTGCCGGCACCGACCACCAGCAGACGCCGAGACAGGGTGGAGGCGACCCCTGGCAGGCGTTCGGCTACGTGGTCGCGGGCGTGGCGTTCTACGGATTCCTGGGCTGGCTGCTGGACCGGTGGTGGGGGACCTCGTTCCTGGTGGCCATCGGCATCCTGGTGGGCGCCGGCCTCGGCATCTACATGACCCTGAAGCGGTACGGCCTACTCGGCACCCCGCTCGACGAGCACCAGCAGCGCAGGACTGAGGAGAGAGAGTGAGCGTCGTCGACGTGATCCAGGCCCCGACCGCCGTGCAGCCCCTCGCCGCCTCCGGCGAGGGCGGCGAGTTCGTGGCCCCCGGTCCGGGCAGCTTCGAGCTCCCGCCGTGGGCCGAGGTCGCCGGTCTCGGCCTGACCAAGTCGATGCTGCTGATCGTCCTCTCGGCGGTCATCATCATCGGCTTCACCTACGCCGCCTCGCGCAAGGCCGCCGTCGTCCCGAGCCGGCTGCAGTTCGCCGGCGAGGCGGTCTACGGCTTCGTGCGCAACACGCTGGCCCGCGACAACATCGGCAGCGAGCACTTCATGAAGTTCGTGCCGTACCTGTTCTCGCTGTTCCTCTTCATCCTGGTCAACAACTACTACGGGATCATCCCGTTCCTGCAGTTCCCGACCTTCTCGCGCATCGGCTACATCGTGCCGCTCGCGCTGATCGCCTGGTTCACCTACATCGGCGTCGGCATGTGGAAGCACGGGGTCCTCGGCTACTTCAAGCACGCGACCATGCCGGGCGGCGTCAAGGGCCCGATCCTGGTCCTGCTGGTGCCGCTGGAGTTCTTCTCCAACATCCTGGTCCGCCCCGTCACGCTGACGCTGCGACTCTTCGGCAACATGTTCGCCGGCCACCTGCTGCTGATCCTGTTCGCGACCGGTGGTGCCGCGCTGCTCTCCAGCGGCAACGTGCTCTACGGCGCGGTCGGCATCCTGTCCTTCGGCCTGGGCATCGGCGTCAGCTTCCTCGAGGCGCTGGTGATGTTCCTGCAGGCCTACGTCTTCACGCTGCTCACCTCGATGTACATCGGCGAGGCCCTCGCCGACGAGCACTGAGTCACGCAGCCCGCGTCCACAACTGCACACCCGCAAGTCTCGCCAGATAAGTCGGCACCAGTTCCGGTGCCGAACGACGAAAGGAAAAAGCCGTGGAAGGCTCCATCAACCTGGTCGGTCTCGGCCTCTCGGCCATCGGCCCCGGTGTCGGCATCGGCCTGATCTTCGCCGCGTTCATCTCCGGCGTCGCCCGCCAGCCCGAGGCGCAGAGCCGACTGCAGTCCATCGCCATCCTGGGCTTCGTGCTCGCCGAGGCGCTGTTCATCATCACCGTCGCGCTCGCGTTCGTCCTGCCACTCTGACGACGCAACCCCTAGGAGTCCTGACATGGACGTGACACGCCTGGTGCCTGTCCCGATGGCAGCAGAGGGCCACAGCCCGCTGATGCCGGTCCTCTCCGAGGTCATCCTCGGCCTGATCGTCTTCGCGATCGTCTTCTTCCTGATCCGCAAGTACGTCGTGCCGAACTTCGAGAAGGCCTTCGCCGAGCGCACCTCGGCCATCGAGGGCGGCCTGGCCTCCGCGGAGACCAAGCAGGCCGAGGCCGACGCCAAGCTCGCCGAGCTCGAGGCGCAGCTGGCCGACGCCCGGCACGAGGCGGCTCGGATCCGCGAGGAGGCCCGCGAGCAGGGCGCCCAGATCGTCGCCGAGATGCGCGAGCAGGCGCAGTCGGAGTCGAGCCGCATCGTCGAGCACGGCAAGGCGCAGATCGAGGCCGAGCGCCAGCAGGCGCTCACCTCCCTGCGGGCCGAGGTCGGCACCCTGGCGACCTCGCTGGCCGGCCGCATCGTCGGTGAGGCCCTCGAGGACGACGACCGCTCGACGCGCGTGGTCGACCGCTTCCTGGCCGACCTGGAGCTCCACGAGGAGTCGCGCGGCGCCGGGAGCGACGCGTAATGGCAGCCGACCTCCGCGGCGCCTCCGCCGACGCCCTCGCCGCCCTCACCTCCCACGTGGACGGTGTCGGGGGCGCGGACGCCGCGCGCACGGGCGACGACCTCTTCGCGGTCGCCGGCCTGCTGCGCTCGGAGCCGGCGTTGCGGCGGGTCGCGACCGACATCTCCACCGAGGGTCCGGCCAAGGCCGGTCTGCTGCGCTCGGTGCTGGAGGGCAAGGTCTCCGAGGGCGCGCTGGGGGTGGTCACCGACGCCGTCGAGCGGCGGTGGACCCGTCCTCGCGACCTCGCCGACGCCCTGGAGCACCTCGGCGTCATCGCGGTGGTCCGGTCCTCCGACGACGACGCGAGCCGGCTGGCCGACGAGCTCTTCGCCGTGCGCCGTCTGGTCGACGGCGAGGGCGAGCTGCGCTCCTCGCTGGGCGACCCGGCCCGCAGTGCCGCCGACAAGGGCGCGATGCTCGAGCAGCTGCTCGCGGGTCGCACCCTCGACGCGACCCGGCGCCTCGCGCGCCAGGCGCTGGTGGGCAGCTACCGCAACGTCTCGCTGGCCCTGGAGGCCTTCGAGCGGGTCGCGGCGTCGGTCCGCGACCAGCGGGTCGCCACCGTGCGGGTGGCCCAGCCGCTCGCCGACGGCGAGCGCGACCGGCTGCAGAGCGCGCTCTCGCGCAGCTACGGCCGCCAGGTGCACCTCGACGTCGTGGTCGACCCCGAGGTCCTCGGCGGCATGCGCGTCGAGATCGGTGACGACGTCATCGACGGCACCGTCTCCGCCCGCCTCGACGAGGCCCGACGCAAGCTCGCCGGCTGACCCCGCCACCACCCTCGGCCGGCCCCCACACCTTCATCGATCGCACCAGAGAGTAGGGAAGAAAATGACGGAGCTTTCCATCCGTCCGGAGGAGATCCGCGACGCGCTCCAGCGCTTCGTGTCGGACTACCAGCCCGACGCCGCCAGCAAGGAGGAGGTCGGCACCGTCGCCGAGGCCGGTGACGGCATCGCCCGCGTGGCCGGACTGCCCTCCGCCATGGCCAACGAGCTCCTGGAGTTCGAGGACGGCACCCTCGGCCTGGCGCTGAACCTCGACACCCGCGAGATCGGTGTGGTCGTCCTCGGCGACTTCGAGGGCATCGAGGAGGGTCAGAAGGTCAAGCGGACCGGCGAGATCCTCTCGGTCCCCGTCGGCGACAACTTCCTGGGCCGCGTGGTCGACCCGCTCGGCACCCCGATCGACGGTCTCGGCGAGATCGAGAGCGACACCCGCCGTGCCCTGGAGCTCCCGGCGCCGACCGTGATGCAGCGCAAGTCGGTGCACGAGCCGCTTGCCACGGGCATCAAGGCGATCGACTCGATGACCCCGATCGGCCGCGGTCAGCGCCAGCTGATCATCGGCGACCGCGCGACCGGCAAGACCACGATCGCGATCGACACGATCATGAACCAGAAGGCCAACTGGGAGTCCGGCGACCCCGAGAAGCAGGTCCGCTGCATCTACGTCGCCATCGGCCAGAAGGGCTCGACCATCGCCTCGGTGCGCGGCGCCCTCGAGGAGGCCGGCGCGCTGGAGTACACCACCATCGTCGCGGCCCCCGCCTCCGACAGCGCGGGCTTCAAGTACCTCGCGCCGTACACCGGCTCGGCCATCGGCCAGCAGTGGATGTACGACGGCAAGCACGTGCTGATCATCTTCGACGACCTCACCAAGCAGGCCGAGGCCTACCGTGCGGTCTCGCTGCTGCTGCGCCGCCCGCCGGGTCGCGAGGCCTACCCGGGCGACGTCTTCTACCTGCACTCCCGCCTGCTGGAGCGCTGCGCCAAGCTCTCCGACGACATGGGCGCGGGCTCGATGACCGGTCTGCCGATCATCGAGACCAAGGCCAACGACGTGTCGGCCTACATCCCGACCAACGTCATCTCGATCACCGACGGCCAGATCTTCCTGCAGTCCGACCTCTTCGCGTCCAACCAGCGCCCGGCGATCGACGTCGGCGTCTCGGTCTCGCGCGTGGGCGGTGCGGCCATGACCAAGGCGATGAAGGCCGTGACCGGCTCGCTGAAGGTCGACCTGGCGCAGTTCCGCGCGATGGAGGCCTTCGCGATGTTCGCCTCCGACCTCGACGCGGCCTCGCGCCAGCAGCTCGACCGGGGCCAGCGCCTGATGGCGCTGCTGCGCCAGCCGCAGTACTCGCCGTACCCGATCGAGAACATGACGGTGTCGCTGTGGCTGGGCACCTCGGGCCGGCTCGACCGCGTGCCGACCGAGGACGTGCTCCGCTTCGAGCACGAGTTCCTCGACTACCTGCACCGCTCGCACGACGGCATCCTCTCCGCCATCCGCGAGAGCCAGAAGTTCGAGGACGAGGACGGCCTGGCGGCCGCCTACGACTCCTTCCTCGACCAGTTCGAGACCTCCGAGGGCGGCTCGATCAAGCCCGGCCACGAGGCCGAGGCCGAGGCGCTGGAGGACGAGGACGTCGAGCAGGAGCAGATCGTCAAGCAGAAGCGGGGCTGACCCGTCGTGACCCGAGAGCCACACCCAGGGGGTGATCGCTGATGGCCGTATCGCTGCGTGAGTACCGCGCGCGGATCAAGTCGACGGAGTCGATGAAGAAGATCACGCGTGCCATGGAGCTCATCGCTGCGTCCCGGATCATCAAGGCGCAGCAGCGGGCGCAGGCAGCAGCGCCGTACGCCCGCGAGCTGACCCGGGCGGTCTCCGCCGTGGCGACGTTCTCCAACGTCGACCACCCGCTGACCACCGAGAGCGAGGACCCCAAGCGGGCCGCCGTGCTGGTCGTGACCAGCGACCGCGGTCTCGCCGGTGCCTACTCCTCCAGCGTGCTCAAGGAGTACGAGCGCCTCGCGAGCAAGCTGCGCGAGGAGGGCAAGGAGATCGAGACCTACGTCAGCGGCCGCAAGGCCGAGGCGTACCTCCGCTTCCGCAACCGGTCCGTGGTGCAGTCCTGGACGGGTCACTCCGACCAGCCGTACTACGAGATCGCCCGCGAGATCGGGCAGGCGCTGATCGACGCGTTCCTGCTCGACAGCGACGAGACCGGCCAGCGCGAGACCGAGGGCGGCACGCTCGACTTCGCCGGCGTCGACGAGGTGCACGTGGTCTTCACGCGCTTCCGCTCGATGCTGACGCAGGAGCCGACCACGGTGCGGCTGCTGCCGCTCGAGGTCGTCGAGGGCGAGGAGAAGCCGACCAAGGAGGAGCTGCTGCCCCTCTACGAGTTCGAGCCCTCGCCGTCCGAGGTGCTCGACGGACTGCTCCCGCGCTACGTCCAGAGCCGGATCTTCTTCGCCCTGCTGCAGGCGGCCGCCTCCGAGCTGGCCGCCCGACAGAAGGCGATGAAGTCGGCGACCGACAACGCCGACGAGCTGATCAAGAAGTACACCCGCATCGCCAACCAGGCCCGTCAGGCCGGCATCACCCAGGAAATCAGCGAGATCGTCGGTGGCGTCAACGCGCTCGCCGACGCGACGGCCGGAAGTGAGTGAGACACACATGACTGCGATCGCAGAAGAGACCCAGACCAACGAGGGACAGGGCGGTGTCGGCCGCATCGCGCGGGTGATCGGCCCGGTCGTCGACGTGGAGTTCGCGTCCGACGAGATGCCCGAGATCTACAACAAGCTCGAGGCCGAGGTCGTCCTCGGC
>JBQGFI010000098.1:0-1993 GCA_052040065.1 Marmoricola sp. | reverse complement strand
GGCCGGCCCTCTCGCCACCGGCGGCGACCACGCCGCGGTCGACGAGGTGCTGGCCGATGCCCGGCTGGCCCGCCTCGGCCTCACCGTCGTCGACCCGTGGCTCGCCGTACCCGACCCCCGCCGCGCCGTCCTCGACCAGGCGGTCCTCGACGCCACCTCCCTGCAGGTCACGGTCCACAACGCGTGACCCGTCACTCGTGATGGTTTGAAGCACCCCGAGCCGTCACTCGTGACGGATTGGCCCTGCAGAAGGGACGGCTCGCGCTACTGGAGCTCCTCGCCGAAGGAGAGGGGCTCGCGGGTGCAGAGGTAGGTCGCCCAGTGGAGGGTGACGGGGGTGCCGGACCCGTCACGGGTCACCCGCAGCAGCTCACCACGCTCGCGGCCGGCGACGGTGCGGTAGAGGTCGTCGCCGATCCGCTCGAAGACGGAGGAGGGCTTGTGGCGGGCGAGGTCGGGGTGGCGTGCCTCGAGGCGACCCTGGACGACCGAGAACACGAACGGGGTGCCCTCGCTGAACCACGTCCCGCGGAGGCCCGCCAGCTCGTCGGGGACCGACGTGCCGGGCTGCCAGGGGAGGTCCTCGACCGGGTCGTGGGTGACCACGTGCTCGGCGAGCTCGACGGCGAACGTGCTGGGGTCGGGCGGCGTGGAGGAGTTCATCAGCACGATCCCACCGGTGCCCGACTCGCGGTGGGTGAAGACCCCGGTGACGTGACCGGGCATCCCGCCGGTGTGCCCGACGAACGTTCGTCCGCCCGGTGAGCGAGCGAGGAAGAAGCCGAGGCCCATCGCGCCCGTCCAGTCCTCGACGTCGCGCAGCACCTGGGGCTGGCACATCTCCTCCATCGTGTCGGGGGAGAGGACGGCCGGGTCGGGGTCGGCGACGAACGCCGACCAGCGGGCGAGGTCGTCGGCGGTCGAGGCGAGCGCCCCGCACGGCGCCATGGCCCGCAGCTCCACGAACGGCTCGATGCGCGGCACGTCGTCGAAGGGCGGGACGTAGTAGCCCACGGCCCGGGGTCCGCCGTCGAAGCCCACGCTCGTGCGCTCGAGGCCCAGCGGGTCGAGGAGTCGCGCGCGCAGCGACTCCTCCCACGAGCGGCCGTCGAGGCGCGCGACCAGCTCGCCGAGGACGGCGTAGACGACGTTGGAGTAGTGCCAGCGCTCGTGGGGACGGCCGATGGCCTCGGCCTGGCGGAACCCGCTCATCAGCTCGTCGGTGTCCGGCTGGACGAGGGTGGCCCACACGTCACCGACGGGTTCGCGCTGGAGCCCCGAGACGTGGGCGAGCCCCTGGCGCACGGTCAGCCCGTGGGGCACCTCGGGCAGGTGGTCGGCGACCCGGTCGTCGAGCGAGAGCCGGCCCTCGTCGCGCAGCTGCATCACCATGACCGCGGTGAAGGTCTTGGTGTTGGAGGCGACGAGGAACTGGTCGTCGGCCGTGGGCGGCCCGCTCGCGGTGACCTCGCGCCGGCCGATGCCCTCGCCCCACACCAGCTCGCCGCCGCGCTGCACGGCGGCGTACACGCCGGGGACCCGGCCGACCCGCTGGCGGTCGAGGGCGATGCGGCGCAGGGCGCGGGTCGTGTCGTCGCGGAGAGCAGTCACAGCGAGGACGCTAGTCGAGGCCCTGCGCCTCGAGCTCGCCACGACGCGCCAACCACCGGTCGGCGATGCCCTCCATCTCCTGGCCGACGAAGGTCAGGAACTCACGCATCAGCCGCAGCCGCCTCCGGGCCGGCGACCCGGGGGGCAGGTCGCGGAGCGCGGTGTCGAGAGCGGCGATCATCGGGCCGTAGACCTGCTCCTCGCGCAGCATCGCCTGGAGCCACGCGTCGTCGTCGACGACGTAGACGTCACGCCGGCTGCCCCGCTCGCGCTCCCGGTGGAGGAAGCCGATGCGCGAGAGGTAGTGGACGGCTCCCGACACCGACGCGGGGCTGACGTCGAGGGCCGAGACCAGCTCCGCCGACGTCATCCGCCCGTCGTC
>JBQGFI010000097.1:0-5902 GCA_052040065.1 Marmoricola sp. | reverse complement strand
ACCTGCAGGAACTCCGGGTCGTCGCTGCCGCGCTCCCACAGCCGGGTGCGGTCCTCGGCCAGCGCGGGGAGCGACTCGGGGTCGGGGAAGCGCCAGGTGAGGCTGCGGCGCTGCTGGTCGGCCGCCGCGCGGACGGTCTTGCGCACCCCGGCGAGGTAGCGGAGGTACTCGCGACGCCCGCCGGAGACCTTCTGGCTGCGCTGCTTGCGCTGCCGGTCGATCTGGACGAAGACGAAGCCGAGCATCGCGACCAGGAACATGCCCGAGGCGATGTAGCGGCCGGGGCCGGCGTTGCCGGAGCCGCCGGCGGCGACGAAGACGATCGCGCCGACGCTGCCCAGCATCGGCAGCGCCATCATCAGCACCCCGCCCGCGCCCTCGTGGGGCTCCAGCTCCGGGGGTGGCTCCAGGTGGAGCGTGCCCTGCGGCAGCTCGGGCACCTGCAGCGAGCGGTCGGAGCCCAACATGGCGGTCACGGTGCTGCTCCTGTCACGTCGGCGGTCTGCTGCGGCACCGGGTGCTGCGCGCGTCGGGACGGGTCTGGCGATCTCACGACGTGAGCCGCGCCCCCTGCGGCATGATGATAGGCGCCACGCCGACCTGCGGGAGCAGAACGGGTCTTCCGGACAGGCCTGCGGCGACGGGCGATCACGGGCGACACCACGGCGAGACCACGGCGACACCACGGGGGGACCATGACGACGCAGGCGCGTGCCGGCGACGACGCCGCGGCGTCCGTCCGCCCGACGCACGGCGTCGACACCGCGCTCCGGGTGACCGTGCAGGGGGCGGCCGGCCGCACCGACCTGGTGGTGCCCTTCGGCACCGACGTCGCCGCGCTCGCCGAGACCTACGCCGCGCAGGTGGGGCTCGAGGGCCCGCCGCCCCGGCTGAGCCGGCCCGGCGGCGCGCTGCTCGACGGCTCGGCCGACGTCGACGACCTGCTCGACCAGGGCGCCCTGCTGGTCGTCGTGACCGACGAGGCGCACGCCACCCCTGGCGGCGAGACCGCCGACGGCCCTTCCGTCGCGCGGCGTGGCGCCCGTCTGGCGGGCTCCGACCCCCGGGCGGTGCTGGTGCTGGCCTGCCTGGTCTCGCTCGCGGCCGCGGTGCTGGCCGCGGCGAGCAGCGGCTCCGACGCGGCCCCGGGCTGGTCGCGTCCGGTGGCGGCGGCCGTGCTGGTCGTCGGTGCGCTCGCGGTGGCGCTGCGGGCAGCACGCGTGGGCACCTCCACCGGCCCCGACTACGTGGCGGCACCGGCCTTCGCGGCGGCCGCGGGCTTCGCGCTCGGCTACACGCCCGGCCCGGGCGGGGTGCTGCTCGGGCTGGCGGTCGCCGGCCTGAGCGCCGGGGTGGTCGCCGCGGTGGGACGCACCGGTGCCGAGCACGAGGGCGAGCAGGTGCTGCGCGCCTGGCTGGTCGTCGGGGCGGCGGCGTCCGCGGGCGCCGTGGTCTGGCTGCTCGTGGGCGCGAGCCTCCTGGCCCTCGCCGTCACCTCCTTCGCCTGCGCCGTGGTCGCGACCCGGCTCCTGCCCGCGATGGCCGTCGACGTCGACGACGACGTGCTGCTCGACCTCGACCGCCTCGCCGTCACCGCCTGGTCGGCCCGCGACACCCCGCAGGGGGGACGCAAGCGTCACCAGGTGCGGACGCCGCTGGTGCGCGAGGTGGTGGCCCGCAGCCGGCGCACGGTGCTCGCCGGCGTGCTCGTGACCGCGAGCGTCGCCTCTCTCTCGGGCGTGGTCGTGGTGCTCGGCACCGGTGGCGACCGCACCGCCTGGGCCGCGCTGGGCGGGCTCGCCATGGTGGCCCTCGGCGGAGGGTCCTTCGGGCTGGTGGCCCGCACCTTCCGGTCGCGCTGGCCGCGCCTGCTCCTGGGGCTCACCGCCTGCTGGCTGCTGGCGCTCAGCGGGGCCGCGCTCCTCGCGCTGCTCGGCGAGACCAGCCGCTGGTACGCCTTCGCCGCGCTGGCGGTGGTCGTGCCCGCCGTGGTGCTGGGTGCGGTGCGGCTGGGTCACGGCTGGCGCTCGGTCTGGTGGGCACGCACGGGCGAGGTGCTGGAGACCCTCGCCGGCGTCTTCGTGCTCGCCCTCGTGCCCCTCGCCGCCGGCCTCTTCGACCTCGTCCGGACCTCGTTCAGCTGACCCGGAAACCCACCCCCGGTGGCGGGTTCTCGCCAGATCGGTGAGTTCCGCGGCGTGGCGGGAAGCAATTCGACGGTTCAGGTTTCGCGGTGTCCGCTGACGGATATCGTCCGACGTGATCCAACCCACGTGCTCCACAGGGGGGTGCGCTACGCGCGGGCCGGGACGGACTCGGAATCCCGTAGGGACGACGACGAAAGGGGGCTGGCGGACTGATGGCCAGCGGAATGAACAAGGAAGACGGCGCTCTCGAGCGCGGAGCAGGCCTGGTCGCCACGGCCCGTGGCGAGCTCGACCAGGAGCTCACCGGTCTGCGCGGCAAGCTCGCGGGCATCGGCGCGCAGTGGCAGGGCGGTGGCTCGGCGGCGTTCCAGAACACCATGACCCGGTGGGACGAGAGCGCCCGTAAGATCACCTCGGCCCTCGACGAGTTCGAGGCCAACCTCCGTGGTTCGGAGCAGACCTACAACGCGACCGACGAGTCGCAGCAGGCCACCTTCACCAACTTCGACAGCCGCATCGGCTGAGCCGCACCACACACCACGGGAGAGCAGAGACATGAACACCGGAAACCTCAAGGTGCAGTTCGGCAGCCTCGAGGCTGCCTCGGCCGACATCGCCGGGTCCGCCAACAAGCTGGAGGCGCGCATCGACCAGCTGGAGTCCGAGCTGGCGCCCATGCGCGCGAGCTGGGAGGGCGAGGCGCAGGCGGCCTACATCGCCTGCAAGGCCAAGTGGGACCAGGGCATGCGCGACATCAAGCTGCTGCTGGGCGAGATCGGCACCGCCGTGGCCACCTCCAACGCCGACTACCAGGCGACCGAGAAGGCCAACGCGGGTCGCTGGGCCTAAGTCACCACCTCAGCACCGTGTCGGGGGGGCCGGGTCCGCACAGGACCGGCCCACCCGGCTGACTCATCAGGGGGAGAGAACCACACCATGCCTGCCGTATCCGACGGATCCGTGCCCACCGCCGCTGCCGCCGCCGTCGAGCTCTCGATCGAGCGCATCCGCGAGATCGGCACCACCACGATGGCGCAGCTCGAGGCGGCGACCTCCGAGGGCACCGCGACCTTCAAGAACATCGAGCCGACGTCGGCGCACTTCTCCTCGGTGCCGCTGGCCCAGGAGTTCCACGCCCAGCAGCAGGCGGCCAAGGAGGCCTTCGTGGCCACCATCGAGGGCATCCTCGGCGACCTGCAGTCCTTCGGCGCCAACCTCGTCGCCTCGGCCGAGGCCCACGAGCAGACCGACGCCGAGGTGCAGGCCGCGCTGACGAGCTTCGGGGAGCACTACGTCGACCAGGACCTCGCGACCATCACCTCCTACGAGGAGTACCGCAGCGACGAGGCGCTCAACACCACGGGTGCGCAGCAGGCCAGCGAGGCCCAGGCCCAGGACAGCGGCGCCGAGACGGCCGAGCAGGGCTCCGAGAGCGCCGAGGACAACGCCGGCAGCACCTCGACGGGCTTCGGCGAGGACTGACGGTGCCATCAGCGCTTCGGCGGAGCGCGGTCGCGGCGGGGGCCATGGCCCTGGTGCTGACGGCCGCGCCCGCGGCCACGGCCGCGGAGGCCAACCCGGACGGCGCCGGGGTGCAGTCGTGGTGGTACAACGCGATGAACGTCGAGGAGGTCCACCAGGAGGCCACCGGCGAGGGGGTCGTGGTCGCGGTGGTCGACTCGCACCTCAACCCCGGCGTCCCCGACCTGCAGGGCGCCGACATCACGATCGCGCGCGGCTGCGAGGGCACCCGCACACCGGTGCTGACCGACTCGCGCGCCGATCACGGCACCGCGATGACCACGCTGATCGCGGGTCAGGGGAAGGGCAACGCCGCGCAGGGCCGCGGGGTCGTGGGCGTGGCCCCCGACGCCGAGATCCGCTTCTACAGCCTCGAGACCGACCCCGACAACGACGAGGTCGAGTGCGACGAGGTGGGGGCGGGCGAGCTGATCGTGCGTGCCGCCAAGGACGGCGCCGACGTCATCAACCTCTCCTTCGACGGCTACACCTCGCTCATCGACCCCTACGTGAAGCAGGCGATCGAGCTCGGCGCCGTGGTCGTCGCCGCGGGCGGTGAGCGCGAGAGCGAGTTCGACACGATGCGCTACCCCGCGACCGTGCGCGGCGTCGTCGCGGTGCTGGCCGCCGACTCCGACGGCAAGCCGTGGAAGCGCAACCCGGGCATCCTCGACTTCGAGGCCTCCGCGCGGGAGTCGCGCGGCATCGGCGACCCCACGCTGACCGCCCCGGGGGTCAACACCCTCGCCGGCGGCTACCGGTCCGGCACCTCCGAGTGGGTCTCCGGCGGGTCCCGCACCGGCACGTCCGGCGCGGCCGCCCTCACCTCGGGTGCCTTCGCGGTGCTGAAGTCGCGCTACCCCGAGGCCACCGGCAACCAGCTCGTGCAGGCGATGATCCACCACGTCGAGGACGGCGAGGTGCAGCCGCTGACCTGGAACAAGCGGGTCGGCTACGGCCTGCTCAACCTCCAGAACGCCATGCTGCTCGACCCCCGCGGCTACCCCGACGTCAACCCGCTGCAGGAGGAGACGCCGATGGCGAGCGTCGAGCGCTTCAGCGACGTCTACGACCCGGCCCGCCTCACCGAGGACGGCGGTGAGGACGGCGACGCGGCGGGCGACGCCGCGGCCGAGGAGCCCGACGCCGGCCCCGAGGCGGCCGACTCGGGCGCCGCCGACGAGCCGGCCCCCGCCGAGGAGACGACCACGGGCCCGCCGATGGGCGCGCTGGCGGCGGGCGGCGGCATCGCGCTGGCGCTCCTCGCCGTCGCCGCCGTCGCGGCCCGCCGCCGGCGTCACGCCGACGAGGCGGCACTCCGGTCGGGCGCGACCGGCACCCAGACACCGCAGCCAGGACACCGAGACGAGGGGGAGCGATGAGTGCAGGACCCAACGAGCAGGCGCTCGCACAGGCCTTGGAGGCCAACACGACGATGATCGGCCTGACTGGCTTCGTGTGGGGCTCCGCCGGCGAGTCGCTCGAGCAGGTCGCCGCCGACCTGGAGGCGACCCGCGAGGAGATCCTCGCGGCGTACCCCGAGGGCACCGGTGGCGAGGCGGCCGCGGCGGCCTTCACCTCCATGGCCCAGGCCGTGCGCACGCGTGGTCAGCAGATGGTGGTCGGTGGTCGCGCGATCCAGGACGCCGGCTCCGCGCTCGGCGAGGCGCAGCGCGCCCACGGCTCGCTGCCCCCCGGGGCTTCGCCGGTCGACCCGCTGGCCGACTCGGCCACCCCGGCGTCGGTGCAGCAGCACAAGGCCGCGGTCGAGGCCGAGGAGGGCAAGGCGGCGGCCCGCGAGGCGGCGGCCGCGGCCGCGGTGCAGACGATGAACTCCCGGCTGACCGACGCGCAGGGCGAGATGTCCAAGGCCGTCGGCTACCGGGACCAGGGCATGACCGACACCAGCTCGCCCGGTGGCTCCACGACCGGCGGGTCGCCGGGTGCCATCGCCAGCCCCTCGCCCTCGGGCTCGGGCCCCTACTCCACCGGCACCGGCGGCACCTTCGCCGGGGCGACCATCGGTGCGGGGTCGGCCTTCGCCCCCGTGCTCGGCGGAGGCAGGGGGGGTCGTCCCAACACGACCGGCTCCGGCACCAGCACCCAGCCGGTCGTGGGCCCGGGCGGCACCACCAGCGGCTCCGGCTCGCAGGGTGAGGCAGGCGGCGCGGGCAGTGCGGTCGGGAGTGGCCTGGCCTCCGGCGGGACCGGCGCCGGCATGGCCGCGGGTGGCG
>JBQGFI010000096.1:0-2520 GCA_052040065.1 Marmoricola sp. | reverse complement strand
GTCGAGCCGTCCCCGTCGGAGCCGGTCGAGCCGTCCCCGTCGGAGTCGGTCGAGCCGACGCCGACCGAGCCGGTCGAGCCGTCCCCGTCGGAGTCGGTCGAGCCCACGCCGACCGCGCCGGTCGAGCCCGCGCCGTCCGCGCCCGTCGAGCCGGCCCCGACGCCGTCCGAGACGCCGGCTCCGGCCCCGGAGCCCGACCCCGCACCGGCGCCGCCGAGCGACGATGCGGGCGACCCGCCTGCCGACGCGCCTGCCGACACCCCGGCCGACGACACCGACGGGGAGCAGGCCGTGCTCAACCAGCGCGCGCAGTCGCAGCAGCAGGGCCGCCGCGCGCGTCGCTCCTGAGGGACGAAGCGCTCACCGGGGCGCTGACCCTGGCACTGGCACGTCGATGCGCCGGCGTGACGGTGACGTCGCCGTCCCCCCGCGAGCCTCGGGTCGGGGTCAGCGGCGGGGCGGGGGGTCGCCCAGCGTGGCGTCGACGGTGAGCTCGACGCCGTCGGAGGCGACGAGGTCGATCGGGCCGGTGACCCGCCCGGCGGCACGCAGGTCGGCCGCCGCCTCGCGCACCGCCTCGACGGCCGCCGCCGGACCGGTCACCGTGGCGTGCTCGACCGGGGTGCGCATGCCGACCTTGGCGGTCGACTTGGCACCGCGCAGGCCGGCGAGGGCCGCGGCCGCGGCGTCGAGCGCCGCGGGGTCACCGGTGCGCCCGGCCTCGCCGAGCTCGTCCGCGTCGGGCCAGCTCGCGAGGTGCACCGAGCCGGCCTGCCACCACGACCAGACCTCCTCGGTGGCGTAGGGCAGGAAGGGGGCGAGCAGCCGCAGCTGCGTGTGCAGCGCGGTCGCCAGGGCGGCGCGGGCCGAGGCCGAGGCGTCGCTCGCGCCGTCGGCGGCGTACGCGCGCTCCTTGACCAGCTCGACGTAGTCGTCGCAGAAGTCCCAGAAGAAGCGCTCGGTGACCTCGAGGGCCGTGGTGTAGTCGTAGGCGTCCAGCGCCGTGGTGGCCTCGCGCACCGTGCCGGCGAGGCGCGTCAGCAGGGCGCGGTCGACGCCCACCGTGACGGCGGCGGCGTCGGGCTCGGTGGCGCCGACGCTGCCGAGCACGAACTTCGCGACGTTGAGGACCTTGAGCGCGAGCCGGCGACCGACCTTCATCTGGGTCTCGTCGAAGGGGGAGTCCAGGCCCGGCCGCGCCATGGCGGCGCGCCAGCGCACCGCGTCGGCGCCGTAGGTGTGGAGGATCTCGGTGGGGACCACGACGTTGCCCTTGGACTTCGACATCTTCTTGCGGTCGGGGTCGACCACGAAGCCGGAGATCGCCGCGTGGCTCCACGGCGCCACCTCGTTCTCGTGGTGCGCCCGCACCACCGTCGCGAAGAGCCAGGTGCGGATGATGTCGTGCGCCTGCGGCCGCAGGTCCATCGGGAAGGTGCGCGCGAAGAGGTCGGGGTCGCGCTCCCAGCCGCAGACGAGCTGGGGCGTCAGCGACGACGTGGCCCAGGTGTCCATGACGTCGGGGTCGCCGACGAAGCCGCCCGGCTTGCCGCGCTGGTCCTCGGAGTAGCCCGAGGGCGCCTGGGTCGACGGGTCGACGGGCAGCTGCTCCTCGCGCGGGAGCAGCGGGTGGGCGTGGTCGGGCTCGCCCTCGTCGTCGAGGGGGTACCAGACGGGGAACGGGATGCCGAAGAAGCGCTGGCGGCTGATCAGCCAGTCGCCGTTGAGGCCCTCGATCCAGTTGGTGAAGCGGTGCTGCATGTGCCGCGGCACCCAGGTGATCTCCTCGCCGCGGGCGATCATCTCCGCGCGCAGGTCGGCGTCGCGGCCGCCGTTGGTCAGGTACCACTGCCGGGTGGCCACGATCTCGAGCGGCTTGTCGCCCTTCTCGTAGAAGTTGGCCATCCGCTGCGTCGGCGTCGGCTCGCCGTCGAGGTCGTCGCTCTCGCGGAGCAGCGCGACCATCGCCTCGCGCGCGCTGAAGACGGTCTTGCCGGCCAGCTCCTGGTACGCCGCGTCGGCGCCCTCGAGCCACGCGGGGGTCTCGCGGGCCAGCCGCCCGTCGCGACCGACGACCGTGCGGACGGGCAGCTGCAGCTCGCGCCACCACTGCACGTCGGTGAGGTCACCGAAGGTGCAGCACATCGCGATGCCGGCGCCCTTGTCGGGCTCGGCCGCGGGGTGCGCCAGCACCGGCACCTCGACGCCGAAGACGGGGGAGGTGACCGTGGTGCCGAAGAGCGGCTGGTAGCGCTCGTCGTCGGGGTGGGCGATCAGGGCGACGACCGAGGCGATCAGCTCGGGGCGCGTGGTCTCGATGTGGACCGGCGTCCCGTCGGGCCGGTGGTAGGCGACGCGGTGGTAGTGCCCGGCGTAGTCGCGCGCCTCGAGCTCGGCCTGGGCGACGGCGGTCTGGAACGTGACGTCCCACAGCGTCGGCGCCTCCTGCAGGTAGGCCTCGCCGCGTGCGACGTTGCGCAGGAAGGCACGCTGGCTCACGGTCTGCGCGACCGGGCCGAT
>JBQGFI010000095.1:0-4934 GCA_052040065.1 Marmoricola sp. | reverse complement strand
GTGCGACTCCTCGGTCAGCGACTCGGCGTTGCCCATGAAGCCGGGCAGCAGCCGGCAGACGGCCTCGAGGAGCACCAGCGCGGCCACCTCGCCGCCGTTGAGCACGTAGTCGCCGATCGAGACCTCACGCACCTCCAGGCGTCGGGCGGCGTCGTCGGCGACGCGCTGGTCGATGCCCTCGTAGCGGCCGCACGCCACCACCAGGTGCTCGCGGGTGGCGAGCTCGGCGGCCAGGGCCTGGGTGAGCGGCTCACCGGCCGGGGTCGGGACGACGAGCGTCGCGCCGTCGGGCGCGAGGGCGTCGAGCGCCTCGCCCCACGGCTCGGGCTTCATCACCATCCCGGCGCCACCGCCGGTCGGGGTGTCGTCGACGGTGCGGTGGCGGTCGTGGGTCCAGCTGCGCAGGTCGTGGACACCGACGGTGAGCAGGCCGCTGCGCTGCGCCTTGCCGAGCAGCGAGAGCCCGAGCGGCGCGAGGTAGTCGGGGAAGATCGACACGACGTCGACGCGCACGGCTACGCCTCCAGCTCGAGCAGGCCCGGCCGGTCGTCGATCACGACCCTGCCGCCGGCCACGTCGACCTCGGGGACGAGGGCCTGCACGAAGGGGTAGAGCAGCTCGCCGCCGTCGCGGGCGATCACCAGGAGGTCCTGCCCGGCCGGGTGCTCGACGCGCAACACCTCACCGACGTGCGCGCCGTCGACGGTCTCGACGCGCAGCCCGACCAGCTGGTGGTCGTAGAACTCCTCGGGGTCCTCCGGCTGCTCGGTCGCGTCGACGTCGGCCTCGAGCACGGCACCGCCCAGCGCCTCGGCCGCGGTGCGGTCGGTCACCTCGACGAAGCCGACCAGCAGCCGGCCCTGGTGCTCGCGCACGGTCTCGACGGTCAGCGTGCGCTCCCCCGCACGCACGACGGCCCCGACGGCGAAGCGCCGTCGGGGCTCGTCGGTGCGCGGTTGGACCGCGACGTCGCCGCGGATGCCGTGGGCGCGGCCGACCCGGCCGACCACGACCCGCGCGACGCGGTGCGTCATCGCCTCCGGTCGACGTCGACGAAGTCGATGCGGGCACCGCCCGGGCCGGCCAGCGAGCCGACCACGGTGCGGAAGGCGGTGGCCGTGCGGCCACCACGCCCGATGACCTTGCCCAGGTCGCTGGGGTGCACGCGCACCTCGAGCACCGAGCCACGGCGCATCTGCTTGTCGCGCACCTGCACGTCGTCAGGGTGCTCGACGATGCCGCGGACGAGGTGCTCGAGCGCGTCGGCCAGCACGGTCACGCCTTCTCGGCGCTCTCGACGTCGGCGGCGGCGGCGGCCTCGGTGGTGACCGGCGACTCGTCGGCCGGGGTCTCCACGGCCTCGGGCTCCTCGGCCTTCGGCTCCTCGACCTTGGGCTCCTCGGCCTTCTTCTCGGCCTTCTTCTTCGCGGTGACGGCCTCGGACTTCGGCGCGTTGCCGGCGTCCTTGAGGGCCTCGTTGAAGATCTCGGTCTTGTCGCGCTTGGCCTCGCGGGTCCGCAGCGTGCCCTCGGTGCCCGGCAGGCCCTTGAACTTCTGCCAGTCGCCGGTGACCTTGAGGATGGCCTCGACGGCCTCGCTCGGCTGGGCGCCCACACCGAGCCAGTACTGCGCGCGGTCGGAGACCACGTCGATGTACGACGGGTCCTCCTTGGGGTGGTACTTGCCGATCTCCTCGATCACGCGACCGTCCCGCTTCTTGCGGGAGTCGACGACGACGACCCGGTAGTACGGCTGACGGATCTTGCCCATGCGCTTGAGGCGAATCTTGACGGCCACGTCTGTGGTGTCTCCTTGGAAGCTCGTGAAGGTGGTGGGGCTCCGCGCACCCGAGTGGGACGGGGCGAGGGCTCCGGGGGCGTGCGTACCGGATGAGAGGGGCCGGAGACGCACGACTCAGCGCGCCATTCTGCCACGACGGCGCGACGGAGCCGAATCCGCGTGCCACCATGCTCGCGTGAGCCAGTGGGAGCCCCGCCCGAGCAGGCCGCGACCCAAGAAGCGGTGGTGGTTCGTGGGGGCGCTGCTGCTCCTCGCCGCCGTGGTCGTCTTCGCGGTCGGGCTGTGGCAGACCATCAGCGGCGCGACGGCCACCGACGCCGTCGTCGACGCCACGCGGACGCCGGTGCAGGTCGAGGTCGAGGCCGACACCGAGCGGATGCTCTACGTGCCCGAGGGTCAGTTCGGCGCCGGCTGCGAGATCACCGACGCCTCGGGCACGCCGCTCACGCTCTCCCCCGCCGGCGCGACCACGACGGTGACCACCGAGGGCCGCACCTGGCGTGGCGTGGCGACCTTCACCAGCCCCTCCTCGCAGATCACCGTCGACTGCCGCGGCAGCCAGCCGGGCTCCCAGGTGCGGGTGGGGGCGCCGCTGGGCGCCGGCTTCGCGGCCGGTCTGGTGGTGACGATCCTGGTGCCGCTGGTGCTGGGCCTGGCCGGCGTCGCCGTGCTCGTCACGACGGCCGTGCTGTGGTTCACCCGCACGCCGGGCCCGCCGCCGGGTCCGCCCACCGGCCCGCCGCCCGGCTGGACGCCACCGCCCGGACCACCGTCGCCCCCACCTCCGGCCTGGTGACGACCTCCGCCCGCAGCCCGGCCGCCTCGCACGCGGCGTGGGTCGCCCCGGCCTGACGCTCGCTGGTCTCGAGCAGCATCACCCCCGCCGGCGCGAGCCAGGGCGGCGCCCCGGCAGCCACCCGTCGGTGGAGGTCGAGCCCGTCGGCACCGCCGTCGAGCGCGACCCGGTGCTCGTGGTCGCGGGCCTCGGCCGGCATCAGCGCCACCTCGTCGGTCGGCACGTACGGCGCGTTGACCGCCAGCAGGTCGACCCGCCCGCGCAGCCGCGGCGGCAGCGCGTCGTAGAGGTCGCCCTCGTGCACGCGCGCCGCCGGGAGGTTGGTCCGCGCGCAGGCGACGGCGGCGGGGTCGACGTCGGCCGCGTGCACCTCCAGGTCCGGTCGGCGAGCCGTCAGGGCGGCGCCGACCGCCCCGCTGCCGCAGCACAGGTCGACGACGAGGCCACCGCGCGGCGGGTCGGCCAGCTCGACGAGCGCCGCCGTGCGCCGCCGGGGGACGAAGACGCCCGGGCGCAGCCGCACGCGCACCCCGGCGAGCTCGGCCCAGCCCAGCACCTGCTCCAGCGGCTCCCCCGCCACGCGGCGGGCCACCAGGGAGGCCAGCGCCTCCCCCGTCGCCTCCGCGCGGAGCAGGGCGGCCTCCTCCTCGGCGTACACGCAGCCGGCCGCGCGGAGCCGGGCCTCCAGGCTCACGCGACGACGCGGCCCCGCAGCACGACCCGCGCGGGGCGGTGCAGCACGGTCAGGTCCGCCAGCGGGTCGCTGTCGTAGACGCAGAAGTCGGCCGTGGTGCCCTCGCGCAGGTGCCCGTCGAGGCCGAGCCACTCGCGGGCACGCCAGCTCGCGGCCCCCAGCGCCGCCTCGGCGCTCATGCCCAGGCCGTGCATCGCGACGACCTCCCCGGAGAGGTTGCCGTGGCGGCTGACGCCGCCGCCGTCGCTGCCGGCGTACATCGCCACTCCGGCCTCGTGCGCCTGCATCAGGGTGTCGCGGCGGCGGGCGTGCAGGTCGGTCATCGTCTCGGCGTACGCCGGGAAGCGCTCGCGGCCGGCCTCGGCGTACTCGGGGAACTTCTCCAGCTGCATCACGGTCGGCACCAGGGCCGTGCCGCGGGCGACCATCTGCTCGACGAGCTCGGGGCGCAGGCCGGTGCCGTGCTCGAGGCAGTCGATGCCGGCCTCGATGAGACCGGGGAGCACCGCGGTGCCGAAGCAGTGCGCGGTGACCTTCGCCCCGTGCGCGTGCGCGGCCTCGATCGCGGCCGCGAAGGCCTCGGGCGGGAAGGACGGCATCAGGTCGCCGCCCTCGCGGCTGATCCAGTCGCCGACGAGCTTGACCCAGCCGTCGCCGCGCTGCGCCTCCTGCGCGGCGTACGCCGCCAGCTCCTCCGGCTCGACCTCGTGGGCGTAGTTGCGGATGTAGCGCTTGGTGCGCGCCAGGTGGCGCCCGGCCCGGACCAGACGCGGCAGGTCGTCGCGCTCGTGGATCCAGGAGGTGTCGGCCGCCGACCCGCAGTCGCGGATCAGCAGCGCGCCGCCGTCGCGGTCGGCGACCGCCTGCTGCTCGGTCTCCGCCTCGCTGACGGCCCCGCCCTCGTCGAGCCCCAGGTGGCAGTGCGCGTCGACCAGCCCCGGCACGATCCAGCCCTCGGCCACCGTCTCGGCGCCCGGCTGTCGCTCGTAGGTGACCGCGCCGTCGACGACGTCGAGGTCGCGCACCTCGCCGTCGGGCAGGACCGGGCCGGCGTACCTGTGGACCGTCATGCCCCGGAGGCTAGCCGCCGCCGAGGGCGGTCGGCCGCGACCGGAGCGCTACTTCAGGAACTTGGAGAGGTCGCCGAGCGCCGAGAGGTCGACGTCGTCGTCCTGCTGCTTGCCGCCGAGGCCGAAGGCGGAGCCGGGCGCGGCGGCGGGCGGCTTCTCGGTCTCCTGCTGGGCCCGCTTGGCGGGGTTGCCGGACTTGCGCGCGCCCTTGCCCTTCTTCTTCTGGGGGGCCTGGCGGGCGCCGGCCTTCTTGCCGCCGCCCGGCATGCCCGGCATCCCGGGCATCCCCGGCATGCCGCCCCCGCGCGCCATCTGCTGCATCATCTTGCGCGCCTCGAAGACGCGGTCGACGAGCTGGGTGACGTCGCTGACCTGGCGGCCGGAGCCCTTGGCGCTGCGGGCCCGGCGCGAGCCGTCGATGAGCTTGGGGTTCTCGCGCTCGGCCGGCGTCATCGACTGGATGATCGCCTGGATCCGGTCGATCTCGCGCTCGTCGAAGTTCTCGAGCTGGTCGCGGAACTGGCCCATCCCGGGCAGCATCCCGAGCATCTTGCTCAGCGAGCCCATCTTGCGG
>JBQGFI010000094.1:0-4783 GCA_052040065.1 Marmoricola sp. | reverse complement strand
TGCACGTCGTCCTCGCTCAGGATGTTCTGAGCCTGGATCGCCGCCCCCTCGTAGGTCCAGGAGGAGTGCTTGAGGCGCACGCCCTTGGGCTTGCCCGTGGTGCCGGAGGTGTAGATGAGCGTGGCGAGCTGGTCACCGGTGATCGCGTCGATGGAGCGCGTGACGGCGTCGGCGTCGTCGGCGAGGTGCTTCTCGCCCAGCGCCTCGAGATCGGCCAGGCTCAGGGTCCAGTCGCCGTCGCCCTCACCCTCGATCAGCACGACCTTCGCGAGGTGGGGCAGCTCGGAGCGGTGCTTGGTCAGCTTCTCCAGCTGGCTGGCGTCCTCGGCGAAGACCACCCGGCACTCGGCGTCGGCGAGGATGTACGCGACGTCCTCGCTGATCGTGGTCGGGTAGACCGTCGTCGTGGCGCCGCCGGCGCACATGATCGCGAGGTCGGCGAAGATCCACTCCACGCGCGTGCCCGAGGCGATGCCCACGCGCTGCTCGGCCTCGATGCCGAGCGCGAGCAGCCCTGCCGCCAGGCGCTCGACCTTCTCGCCGGTCTCCTTCCACGTGACCGAGGTCCAGGGCTGGCCGTCGTCGGTCGGGTAGCGGTAGGCCTCCCGGTCGGGCGAGGCGGCGACCCGCTCCCGGAACTGCAGGGCCACGTTGGCCGGGCGGTTGTCGATGAAGGAGGTGTCGGTGTTCACCGGCGACATGGAAGGCTCCTGGAGTCTGCTGGAGGACTGCGTCCCGGGGCGCGGAGAGGCAGTTGACGTGGGAGTAACTTAGATCACAGGTGGTCGCCAGGCACGTGCGGGACGCGCGACACACCCACAGGGCTGGACCGGTGGACGGGGCCCGCGCCCACTTCGGTTGGTGGGGTGCAACCAAACCCCGGGGACGCGCCGCTCCCGCCCCGAAGTGAACCCGCTCACTAGACTTGGGGCGTGCCCGTCCTCGCGCTGCCGCTGCCCTCCGCCTCCGACGCCGACGTCGTCGTCCCCGCCCCCGGCGTCGGGCCCGGCAACTGGGCGGGCGCGGCCTCGGCCACGCTGGTCGACGACGAGGTCTGGCTCGCCTACCGCGTACGCCGCCCGCTCGGCCACGGCCGCGGCGTCGAGACCGTGGTGGCCCGCTCCCGCGACGGCCTGCGCTTCGAGCAGGTCTGCGTGGTGCACCGCGACGACTTCGGGGCCGAGTCCTTCGAGCGCCCTGTGGTGCTGCGTCGGCCCGACGGCGGCTGGCGGCTCTACCTCTCCTGCGCCACCCCCGGCAGCAAGCACTGGTGGGTCGAGGCGCTCGACGCCGACACCCCCGAGGCGCTGCCGAGCGGCCGTCGCACCGTCGTGCTGCCCGGTGACGAGCAGGTCGCGGCGAAGGACCCCGTGGTCACGGTGCGCGACGGGCGCTGGGAGATGTGGCTGTGCGAGCACCCGCTCGGCGACGCGGGTCACGAGGACCGGATGACCACCGCCCACCTCACCAGCGACGACGGCCTCGTCTGGCAGCGGCACGGCACCGTGCTGGCACCGCGCGCCGGCGCCTGGGACGCGCGTGGCGCCCGGGTGACCACGGTGCTCTCGCACGACCCGCTCGTGGTGCTCTACGACGGCCGCCCCACCGCCGAGGACAACTGGCACGAGGTCACCGGGGTGGCCCGGGCGGACGCCGACGGGACGCTCGTCCCCGACGACGAGGCCGGCGTGCTGCGCTCGCCGTGGTCCGACGGCGCGCTGCGCTACGCCAGCGCGGTGCCGCTGCGCGACGGCTCGACGCGCTTCTACTTCGAGCTGGCCCGGGCCGACGGGGCCCACGACCTGGTGACCTCGCTCAGCCCACGGCCCCGGTGACGCCGCTGCCGCGCTGGGCCCGCCCGGCCCGCGCGGCGTACGAGTCGCCCTCCCGGTAGGCCCGCCAGTCGGCGAAGGACTCCCCCGTCACCTCCTCGAGCAGGGCGATGTCCTCCAGGTGCGGCCGGAGCAGGGTGTCGCGCTGCTCGGGGGTGAGCCGGGGCCTACCGGTCTCGCCGCCCCGGTGCAGCTGGTTGATCAGCGGCTTGCTCACCCGGCGCCACACCTGCGGTGGCAGGAACTGCCCGACCGTGGCGCCCGCCCGGATCAGCGGCCCGACCGTGCGCACGCGGACGCCGTCCTTGACGAAGGGCCGCGAGTTGTCGGACGGCACCTCCTCGACGCCGGCGCCGGGCACCCCGAGGAAGTCGAAGACGCGGCGCAGCGTCGCGTCCGGCTCGTCGACGAGCTCGCGGTAGCGCAGCAGCAGCAGCTGCTCGCGCGGGAAGTGGTCGAGCAGGTCGGCGACCTGGCGGCTGTACATGCCCAGCGAGGAGTAGTGCCAGAAGGGCGCCCAGCCCTCGTCGATGCGGGCACGCTCGCGACGTACGGCCTCGACGACGTCGGCCCGCGGCTCCAGCCCGTCCATCCACAGGTGCATCCAGTTGGAGTAGGCGCGGTCGACCGGGTCGCGGAGCACCGCGATCAGCCGCGCGTCGGGGCGGTCGGCGGCGAGGCGGCGTCGGGCGTCGCGGTGGTAGAGGTAGAAGGGCGTGCTCTCGCCGCGCAGCGTGCCCTCGCCGGCTCCGTCGAAGAGCCGCAGGTAGCGCTCGCGCTGCCAGATCCACTCCTGGTTGCTGTGCGCGTCGCCGGGGCCCTTGTACGACGGTGGCGGCGAGTCGCCGCACAGGTAGTACTTCGGCTCCTTGGGGGTGCTCAGGAAGAGCTGGGGGTGCTGGACGAGCGCCGCGTGCAGCGCGCTCGTGCCGGCCTTCGGCGCTCCGATGAGGAAGAAGTCGGGTGGGCGGCGCTCCATGCACCAACCCTACTGGCCAACTCTACTTTCGGGCACCCGCGTCCGCGTAGGCCTGGGCGGCGACCCGGGCCTCCTCCACCAGGCCCTCGACCGCGAGCAGCTCGGGGAGCAGCTCGCGCCGGGTGGTCAGGGCGGCGAACATGGTGCTCACGGTGACGCCGTGCCGGGGCCGGTGCACGACCTCGATGCCGTCCCCCTGCTGGAGCAGCCCGGGCTCGAGCACCCGCAGGTAGGCGCCGGGCCGGCCACGCTCGGTGAAGCGCTTGACCCAGCCCCTGGTCGGGTGGCCGTTGCGCCCCATCCAGCCCTTGAAGTCGTTGCAGGGGATCCGCACGGAGGCCACCTCGAGCAGCGTGGTGCCGATGCGCCAGTGCTCCCCCACCTCGGCGGCGTCGACGTCGAGGCCCCGGGTGGTGAGGTTCTCGGCGAACTCGCCGTCGCGGATCTCCTCGCCCAGCTCGGCGCTCCACCAGTCGAGCTCCTCGCGCGCGAAGGCGTAGACGGCCTGGTCGGGCCCGCCGTGGTGCTTGACGTCGCCCACCTCGTCGCCCACGAGCCCCGTCGGCGTCGACCGGACCGGACCGGTGAGCGGACGCTTGTCGATGGCACTGCGGCCGAGGGCGGTGAAGACCTGCTCCTTCACGCGGCCGACGTTGACGCTGAGGACGACAGGCTCGGTCATGCCGCGCATCCTCTCAGTCCTGCACCGCCTTCGCGACGGAGATCGAGGCGGTGAGCCACCCGCGGTCCGGGGCGCCGGGGTGGTCCTGCAGCTCCCACAGCGCGTTGACCAGCACCCGCACCACGACCCAGGCGCGCGCCCGGTCCTCGTCGAGCCCGGCGACGTCGACCAGGGTGTGGAAGCGGTGGCGCACGCCGTCGCGGATGCCGGGGCCGCCCGGCTGGCCGAGCTCCTCCAGCCTGTTCCACAGCATCGGCGCCGGCTCGTAGTGCGGGTCGCCGCTGCGCGGCTGGGGGTCGATCGCCAGCCACGGCGCGCGGTCGGCGGCCAGCACGTTCTCGTAGTGCAGGTCGCCGTGCACCAGCGTGCCGTCGGTCGTCGGGTCGGCCGCGAGGTCGCGCGCGAGGCTCGCGGCCTGCTCCACCAGGCGCCGCGGGAGCGGGGCGTCGCGTGGCAGCGCCGCGAGCTCGCCCGACCAACGACGGGCCGAGAGGCTGAGCCGCGACAGCTGCGGCGGCGCCGGGCGGTGGAGGGCGGCGTACAGACCGGCGACGACCTCGCACGCCTCCTGGTCCCAGCGCTCGGAGAGGTCCTCGTCGTGCACCCGCTCCAGCAGCATCACCCGCCGGCGCGGGTCGGCGCGCAGCAGGCGCACGGCGCCGTGCCCGTCCCAGTGGCGCAGGGCGAGGTGCTCGTGCTCGGCGTCGGGGTCGGGGCAGCCGAGCTTGAGCACGGCGGCCCGCCCCTCCTCATCGCGCACCGGCAGCACGAGCGACGCCCGACCGTGCCTCGGCTCCCCGTCGGGCTGCAGCGACCACGCCTCGCCGACCTCGTCGACGAGGCGCGGCAGGCGGCGCACCCAGCCGGCCCACGCGCCGCCGCGGTCGGCCATCGCCAGGACCGCGGCGGGCAGGTCCACCGGCGTCACGACCGCCGCTGCGCCTCGGCCTCCTCGACGGTCAGCTCGGCGGCGGGCTGCGCCTCGAGCCGCGCGTCGGGGATGGGGTCGCCGCTGAGGACGGAGCGGCCGTAGGTGCCCTCCGAGAGCCGCTTCTCCGCCCGCTCGATCGCCTCGAGCTTCTCGCGCAGGTCGGCCTCGAGCGCGTCGTCGCGTCCCTCGACCTCCAGGGGCTGGGCCCGGTCGACCGAGTCGCCGGGGTCGTCGTCGCCCTCGGCCACCTCGCGGTCCTCGCGCGCGAGCTGGCGGAGCAGGCCCTCGACCTCCTCGCGCTCGGCGGCGAGCAGCTGGCGGGCCTTGTCGTCGTCCATGGTGTCCTTCCTCGTCGTCGT
>JBQGFI010000093.1:0-21863 GCA_052040065.1 Marmoricola sp. | reverse complement strand
GTGAAGATCGTGACCGCTTGCTGCGAGACGGCGTGGAGCACGAAGCCGACGGCACAGACCATCATCGCCACGAGGGCGAGCAGTGGTCGCCTGTGCTCAGCGGTCATGCGAAGGTCCCCCGGAAGCAGCAGTCGCGCCGAGCGGCGCGAGGTGAGGCACCAGAATACGGGCAATAAGTCCGTTTCACCCCGCTGGTCTACCGAACTGCCCTACTGGTCTATTTTCGGGCTCCCACCAGGGGTTTCTCGCATGCCGGACAGGTCCGGAAGGGCCAGGAACGGCCCCGGGAGCGCCGCCGGGCCGTGGGTCAGGCGGACTTCTTCTTCTTCGCCTCGGGACGCGGCACCAGGGTCGGGTTGACGTGGTCGGAGACGACCTCGCCGGTCACCACGACCTTGGCCACGTCGGCACGCGAGGGCACGTCGTACATCACGTTGAGGAGCACCTCCTCGATGATCGCGCGCAGTCCACGCGCACCGGTGCCACGCTCCATCGCCTTGTCGGCGATCGCCTCGATCGCGTCGGTCGTGAACTCCAGCTCGACACCGTCGAGGTCGAAGAGCTTCTGGTACTGCTTGACCAGGGCGTTGCGCGGCTCGGTGAGGATCTGCACCTGGGCGGCCTGGTCGAGCTTGTTGACGCTCGCGATGAGCGGCAGCCGACCGATGAACTCGGGGATCAGCCCGAACTTCACGAGGTCCTCGGGGCGCACCTGGGAGAACATCTCGTCGGCGTCGGTCTCGTTGGAGCTGCGCATCTCGGCGGTGAAGCCGAGCGACTTCTTGCCGACCCGCTGCTCGACGAGGTGCTCGAGCCCGGCGAAGGCCCCGCCGACCACGAAGAGGATGTTGGTGGTGTCGATCTGGATGAACTCCTGGTGCGGGTGCTTGCGCCCGCCCTGGGGCGGCACCGAGGCGGTGGTGCCCTCCAGGATCTTCAGCAGCGCCTGCTGCACGCCCTCGCCGGAGACGTCGCGCGTGATCGAGGGGTTCTCCGCCTTGCGGGCCACCTTGTCGATCTCGTCGATGTAGATGATGCCGGTCTCGGCCTTCTTGACGTCGTAGTCGGCCGCCTGGATCAGCTTGAGCAGGATGTTCTCGACGTCCTCGCCCACGTAGCCGGCCTCCGTCAGCGCGGTGGCGTCGGCGATGGCGAAGGGCACGTTGAGCATCCGGGCCAGCGTCTGGGCCAGGTAGGTCTTGCCGCAGCCCGTCGGACCGATCACCAAGATGTTGGACTTGGCGACCTCGACGGCGTCCTCGCGGCTGGGCTTGGTCGCTCCGGCGACACCGGCCTGCACCCGCTTGTAGTGGTTGTAGACCGCGACGGCGAGCGACTTCTTGGCCGTCTCCTGGCCGATCACGTAGGAGTTGAGGAACTCGAAGATCTCGCGCGGCTTGGGCAGCTCCTCGAGACCGACCTCGGAGGTCTCGTTGAGCTCCTCCTCGATGATCTCGTTGCACAGGTCGATGCACTCGTCGCAGATGTAGACACCTGGCCCTGCGATGAGCTTCTTGACCTGCTTCTGGCTCTTTCCGCAGAACGAGCACTTCAGCAGGTCGCCGCCATCACCGATCCGTGCCATCCGTCTCCTCGATCCTCGGGTCGTGACCCGACTCTCCGGGGTGTGTCTGTCTCGTGCGTACGCCGCAGGGTGCGCCTCGTGGAACGGTACTCCGAAGTCCGCTCCCGCGTGCCCAGGACACGACGACCCGCCGCCGTGACCCGGGCCCGCCCGGGGCGCCGCTAGACCAGCGCCGCGGCCTTCCGGGACTCCAGGATGGAGTCGATCAGGCCGTAGTCGAGCGCGCCCTGCGCGGTGAGGATCTTGTCGCGCTCGATGTCGTTGCTGACGTCCTCGACGCTCTTGCCCGAGTGCTCCGCGATCATCGTCTCGAGCAGCTCGCGCATCCGCAGGATCTCGTTGGCCTGGATCTCGATGTCGGAGGACTGGCCGTAGGTGCCCTCGGTGTAGGGCTGGTGGATCAGGATCCGGCTGTTGGGCAGCGCCATCCGCTTGCCGGGGGCACCGGCCGCGAGCAGGATCGCCGCCGCCGAGGCCGCCTGGCCCAGGCACACGGTCGACACGTCGGGCTGGATGAAGCGGATCGTGTCGTAGATCGCCGTCATCGCCGTGAACGAGCCGCCGGGGCTGTTGATGTAGATGCTGATGTCGCGCTGGGGGTCCATCGACTCCAGGCAGAGCAGCTGGGCCATCACCGCGTTGGCGATGTCGTCGCTGATCGGGGTGCCGAGGAAGATGATCCGGTCCTCGAACAGCTTGGCGTAGGGGTCGATGCGACGCACGCCGTAGGACGTGCGCTCCTCCCACTGGGGGATGTAGTAGTTCATCGCTGGCTCGTCTCTCGCTGGGGGCGGCTGGTGGGCTCGGGAGTGGTCACTTGCCGCGGGCGGGGCGACCCTCGTCGGCCGCCTCCCGCGCGCTGCTGATCACGTTGTCGATGAAGCCGTACTCCTTGGCCTGCTCGGCGGTGAACCAGCGGTCGCGGTCGGAGTCGCGCTCGATCTGCTCGAGCGTCTGGCCGGTGTGCTCGGCGATGAGCTCCTGCATGACCTTCTTGATGTGCAGCGACTGCTCGGCCTGGATCCGGATGTCGGACGCCGAGCCGCCCATGCCGCCGGACGGCTGGTGCATCATGATCCGCGCGTGGGGCAGCGAGTAGCGCTTGCCCTTGGTGCCGGCGCAGAGCAGGAACTGGCCCATCGACGCCGCGAGACCCATGGCGACGGTGGCGACGTCGTTGGGGATGTAGTTCATGGTGTCGTAGATCGCCATGCCGGAGTCGACCGAGCCACCCGGGCTGTTGATGTGCAGGAAGATGTCGGCCTCGGGGTCCTCCGCCGAGAGCAGCAGCAGCTGGGCGCAGATCGCGTTGGCGTTGGCGTCGCGCACCTCCGAGCCGAGGAAGACGATCCGCTCGCGGAGCAGCCGCTGGTAGATGTGGTCGTCGAGGCCGTAGCCCGCCGCCGCGCCGTTCATCTGGGGGTCGAGCTGCGCCAGGTGCACGCCGGGGGAGCCCGCCGGGTTGTTGTCAGTCACGGCTCCGACCCTAGACGTCGGGACCGTCAATTCCAGGCGCAGCCCCCGCTGTTCGCCCACGGCTGATCCCGCGGCGCTCAGCCGGCGGCCGATTCCGCCCGGGTCGGGGCGTCGTCGCGGTCGGCCAGCCACTCCCCCAGCGCGGCGTGCACCCGCGCGTGGTTGAGCAGGTCGAAGTGGTCGCCACGCACGTGCAGCGTCTCGGCCCCGGGGAACATCTCGGTGCCGTCGCGACCGCGCCCCATCGCCGAGGCGAAGGGCACCAGCAGGTCGCCGAGGGTCCCCGAGCCCGGGCCGTCGGGGCGTCGCGACAGCGTCGCGCCGACCAGGCGGTAGCGCGCGTGCGGCAGGTTCTGGACGTCGGGCGACAGGCCGTGGCGCAGGTCGAGGATCCCCACCGAGCGGAACTCCAGGATCCGACCGAAGGGCGCCGCCTCGGGGAGCCGGCCGAGCGCTCGGACCCCCCGCTCGACGACACGCTCGAGAGGTGCACCCAGGTGCGGCGTCCCGAGGCAGACCACGTCGGTCACCAGGTCGGTCCAGGACCGCGACCGGTCGCTGCTCACCGCACCCGCGGCCCGCACGACCAGGCCCCCCATCGAGTGGCCCACCAGCGCCAGGCGGTCGACCTCGACCGGCCACTCCTCGGCGAGGCGCTGCAGCAGCGCCGACAGCGCCGCGCCGTTCTCCCCCACCGGCAGCCCGGTGTTGACGCGCAGGTAGACCGGCGTCCAGCCCTGCTCGACCAGCCGGTCGCCGTAGCTGCGTCGCCGCGGCTCCTCACCACGGGGGCACTCGGGCCGCCACCAGACGTCCTCGACCTCGCACAACCCGTGCACGAAGACCACGACCTTGCCGGTGGCCCGTGGGTACGCCGCCGCGAGGGCCGCGCGCCGGGGCGGCACCTCGCGTCCCTCGTGGCGCACCGCCAGGTCGAAGTAGACGGGGTCGGCGTCGGCGCGCAGCTGGTCGCCGATCAGGCCGGTGACCGCACCGCTGAGGAAGCGACCACCCGGCGAGTCCTCGAGCGCGCCGCCGCCCGCGCCGTGGCGGGCCGCGAGCCGGAGACCGGCGGACCCGAGGCGGAGTCCCCCGCTGACGCCGGCGAAGACGCCGGTGGCGATGCCGCGGTGGAGCCGGTGGGTCAGCGAGGCGACCCCACCGCCCCCGACGGCGCCCCCGACGGCGCCCCGGACGGCGCCACCCACGGCGCCGTGCACCCGCGCCGCCACGGCGTCGTGCACGCCGCGCACGGTGCCCAGCACGACGTCGTCGGCCGCCCGGGCGGCGAGCGCCAGGGCCTCGAGGCGGGTGGCGGGGGCGTGCGTCACAGTGAACAAGTGTTCACCGAGACACCCGCGGGGTCAACGACCCCGCGGGTGACGCGTGGCGCTCAGGCCTTGGCGTCCTCGGCGACCTCGGAGTCCTCGGAGTCCTCCGAAGCCGCGGGGGCCTCGGGGGCCTCGTCGCTGGTCGGCTCCTCGCCCTCGGGCTGGGGCTCGCCGAGCGTGCCGTCGGGCTGCAGGTTCTTCAGGTCGACGGTGTTGCCGGAGGCGTCGGTGACCGTGGCGGCCTCGACGATGCGGGCGAGCGCCTTGCCGCGGACGACCTCGGAGACCATCTCGGGGATGTGGTTGTGCTCCAGCATGTGCTGGATGAACTCCTGCGGGTTCTGCCCCGACTGCTGCGCGCGGCGCATCAGGTGCGCCTGCAGCTCGTCCTGCTCGACCCCGATCTCCTGGGCCTTGGCGATCTCGTCGAGCAGGAACTGCGAGGCGACCGCGTCGCGGACCCGCTTCTCCAGCTCGGCCTCGAACTCGTCGATGGTCTGCTCCTCGGAGTCGAGGTAGCTCTCCATCGTCATGCCGGCGAAGCCGAGCTGCTGCTCGATCTCCTGGCGGCGCGCGGTGAGCTCCTGCTCGACCAGCGAGTCGGGCAGCGGGATCTCGGCGCTGTCGAGGAGCTTCTCCAGCACGGCGTCGCGGGCCTCCGCGGCCTGCTCGAGTCGCTTGCCGCGCTCGAGCCGGGTGCTCACGTCCTCGCGCAGCTCGGCCACGGTGTCGAACTCCGAGGCGGTCTGGGCGAAGTCGTCGTCGAGCTCGGGGAGCTCCTGCTCCTTGACCGCCGACACCTTGACCGTCACCGAGACGTCCTGGCCGGCGAGGTCGCCGCCCACGAGCTGCGAGGTGAAGGTGGCCTCCTCGCCCGCGGACAGCCCGACGAGCGCCTCGTCGATGCCGGGGATCATGTCGCCGGAGCCCACCTTGTAGGAGTAGCCCGACACCTCCCCGCCCTCGAGCGCCTCGCCCTCGGGCGTGGTGGCCTGGAGGTCGATGGTGACCAGGTCGCCGTCCTGCGCGGCGCGCTCGACGTCCTTGAGCGTCGCGAAGCGCTCGCGCAGCGCCTCGACCTGCTCGTCGACGTCGTCGTCGGTCACGGTGAGGTCGTCGACGCTGACGGCGAGGTCGTCGTAGGACGGCACCTCGATCGCGGGGCGCACGTCGACCTCGGCGGTGAACTCGAAGACGGTGTTGTCCTCGAGCCGGGTGACGTCGATCTCGGGCTGCGCCAGCGGCTGCAGGTCGTTCTCCTGCAGCGCCTGCACGTAGAGCTGGGGCAGTGCTTCGTTGATGGCCTGGTCGAGGACCGCGCCGCGACCGACCTGGCGGTCGATGACGGGCGGGGGCACCTTGCCCTTGCGGAAGCCGGGGATGTTCACCTGCTTGGCGATGGCCTGGTAGGCGGCGTCGAGGCTCGGCTTGAGCTCCTCGAAGGGCACCTCGACGGTGAGCTTGGCCCGGGTCGGGCTCAGGGTCGCAACGGTGCTCTTCACGAGTCTGGGATCTCCTTGATCGGTTGCTGCTGACGTGTCGGGGCGACAGGACTCGAACCTGCGGTCTCCTGCTCCCAAAGCAGGCGCGCTAGCCACTACGCTACGCCCCGCCAAGGGGCCCTCCGCGGGGTGCGAGGGACCCTTGCAGAGCGGATGACGGGAATCGAACCCGCGTCATCAGTTTGGAAGACTGAGGCTCTACCATTGAGCTACATCCGCGCACGCCGCACCGAGAGCGACGTACGACGCATCCCCCGGTTGGCCGGGCCCATCGTGCCACAGCGACCCCACGGCCTTCGAACCGAGGCGTCGGGAGACCTACCAGCGGCGGTGCACGAGCACCAGCGCGCGGTCGTCGCCGCTGGCCTGCATGCCGCGCATCACGTACTCCGCGCCGTCCTCGAAGCCTTCGGCGAGCAGCCGCGACCCCAGGCCGGCGAGCTTGTCGATGCCCAGCGACATGTCGCGCGTGGAGCTCTCGACCAGGCCGTCGGTGTACATCATCAGCCCGTCGCCGACGGCCAGCCGCCCCGAGACGCACTCGAAGTCGGTGTCGGGCAGCAGCCCCAGGGCCGGGCCGTCCGAGCTGACCACGCTCCACCGCCCCGACCCCGCGTGCACCCACACCGCCGGCGGGTGCCCGGCCTTGCGGAGCTCGAAGTCGCCGGTCGCGAGGTCGAGGTGCAGGTGGATCGCGGTGGCGAAGCCCTCGTCCCAGTCCTGGCGCAGCAGGTAGGCGTTGGCGGCGGGCAGGAACTGGCCGCCCGGCAGCGCCGAGACGATGCCGTTGAAGGCGCCGGAGAGGAAGAGCGAGCGGGCCCCCACCTCGACGCCCTTGCCCGAGACGTCGACGACCACGATCTCCAGGTGCTGGTCCTGGGTGCGCTGGGCGACCACGAAGTCACCGGCGAAGGACGTGCCGCCCTCGGAGCGCGTCACCGTCTCGACCAGCCACCGCTCGGGCAGCTGCGGCAGCGTGCCCTGGCGGGCGATCCGGTCGCGCAGGTCGACGAACATCGACTCGCCCCGCGGTCCGGAGACGCCCAGCCGGCTGCGCCGGAAGGACGCCGCCATGATCAGCAGCGCGATGGAGAAGGTGGTGGCCAGCCGCACGATCGAGCGGTTGCTGATCTCGGTCTCCAGGAAGAGCACCAGGCAGGTGCAGCCCGTGACGAGC
This sequence comes from Marmoricola sp., assembly GCA_052040065.1. Taxonomy (GTDB): domain Bacteria; phylum Actinomycetota; class Actinomycetes; order Propionibacteriales; family Nocardioidaceae; genus Marmoricola. The sequence continues at coordinate 14,792 of JBQGFI010000093.1, read as the reverse complement.
ACCACGAACCACGGCAGCGTGCGCGGTCCGAGCAGCAGGCTGCCGAGGAACATCGGCACCAGCAGCGTGGTGAAGGGCACCCACTCCGGCCAGAGCAGGCCGGCGGCCGTGAGCAGCAGCGTGAGCAGCACCAACGACAGCAGCGAGAGCCGGTCGGAGACCGCGAGCTCGCGCCGCATCCGTCGCCACAGCGAGCTGGGGGACAGCGACTGACGTCGTGGCACGAGGGGACCTTCGCGGGTCGAGGGGACGGGCTCGGGGGCTTACAGTACGGCGCGCGAGCGGAAGACAGGCTGACAACGCGGACACCAGAAGACGTTGCGCTGCTGGAGGAGCTCGGTGCGCACCGTGGCCCCGCACACCAGGCAGGCCCGACCCTGCCGGCGGTAGACGTAGTTGCGGACCCGGACGCCGTCCTCGGTCTCGGAAAGCCGTGCCGCGGGCTCGTCCTCGGGGCGCAGCGTGAGGATCCGGCCGGCGCGCACGCCGTCGTGGAGCAGCCCCACGAGGTCGAGCCACAGCGCCTGCAGACGCGACCGCTGCAGCGTCCTGCCGGGCCGCAGCGGGTGCAGCCGGTGCCGGAAGAGGACCTCGGCGCGGTAGACGTTGCCGACGCCCGCGACGACGCTCTGGTCCATCAGCAGCCCGCCGATGGGGGCGCGGCTGCGGCGGATCCGCTCGTACGCCGGCTCCGGGTCGGCGTGCGGGTCGAGCGGGTCGGGGCCGAGGCGGTCGAGCACCCGGCCCCGCTCCTCGGGCGTGACCACCTCGCAGGCCGTGGCGCCGCGGAGGTCGGCGTACGACCGGGCGGACTCGAGCCGCCAGCGCACCTGCCCGACCGGCGCCGCCGCGGGTGCGCGGCCGACGTGGAACTTGCCGTAGAGCCCGAGGTGCACGTGCACCGCGAGGTCCTGGTCGAAGTCGACGAAGAGGTGCTTGCCCCGGCTGCTGGCCCCCCTCAGCACCAGCCCGTCGAGCACGCCCGCGGAGGCGGCGAAGCGTCCCTGCGGGCTGCTGCTCGCGACCACGTCGCCCGCGAAGGCACGGTCGAGGTCGCGCGCCAGGCGGAAGAGGGTGTGGCCCTCAGGCACCGCCGAGCGCGCTCTCGGGCAGCGGCGGCAGCTCGCGGGTGGTCTCGTACGCCGACATCATCGCGATCCGGCGCACGTGGCGCTCCTCGCCGCTGAAGGGCGTGTCGAGGAAGACGCCGACGAAGCGGGTCATGTCGTCCAGGGAGTGCATCCGGCCGCCGACGGAGACCACGTTGGCGTCGTTGTGCTCGCGGCCGAGCCGCGCGGTCTCCTCGCTCCAGGCCAGGGCGCAGCGGACGCCGGTCACCTTGTTGGCCGCGATCTGCTCGCCGTTGCCCGAGCCGCCGATCACGACCCCGAGGCTCCCGGGCTCGCCCGCGACCGCCTCGGCGGCGCGCAGGCAGAAGACCGGGTAGTCGTCCTGCGCGTCGTACTGGTGCGGACCGTGGTCGACGGGCTCGTGGCCCTGCTCGCGCAGCCAGCCGACGAGGTGGTCCTTCAGGTCGAGCCCTGCGTGGTCGGAGCCGAGGTGCACGCGCATGGGGCCAAGGCTAGAGCGCGGCCGGACGCCCGCCGGACCGGGGAGCAGGACGGAGCCTCAGTGGTCGTCGCGGTGCAGCCCGAGGAAGCCCGCGACCTGCGTGGTGAGGGGGTCGGCGGCGTCGAAGACGGTCGGGTGGCGCCAGAAGCCGTGCACCTGGCCCAGGTAGCGGGTCGCCGTCACCGGGACGCCGAGCCCGGCGAGGCGGCGGGCCAGCAGCTCGCCCTCGTCGCGCAGCGGGTCACCCTCGGCGGTGGTGACCAGGGTGGGCGGCAGCGTGGCCAGGCGCTCGTCGGAGGACCGCAGCGGCGCCAGGTCGGGGTCGTCGAGGTCGGCCGGCGAGGCGGCGTACTGCTCCCAGTACCAGGCGGCGTCGGCCGGCCGGAAGCCCACGTCCTCCAGGTCGTACGACGCACCCTCGGCGCGCGGGTCGAGGAAGGGGTAGGTCAGCGCGAGCGCGGACAGCGCACCCGGCTGGCGCAGCGCGGCGACCAGCGCGAGGTTGGCCCCCGCGCTGTCGCCGTGGGCGTGGAGGGGGCCGGCGAAGCCGTCGCGCGCCCAGCGCACGACGGCCGACGCGTCGTCGGCGGCGGCCGGGAAGGGGTGCTCCGGCGGTCGCCGGTAGTCGACGCTCAGCACGGCGGTGCCGCAGGCGCGGGCCAGCCGCCGGGCGGCGTTGTCGTGCACCTCGACGTCGTGGAAGACGAAGCCGCCGCCGTGCAGGTGCACCACCGCGCCGGCGCGCGCGCCGTCGGGCACGTAGAGCCGGCAGGGCACGCCGTCGGCGACGACGTCCTCGACCCGCGCCACGGGGACGCGCGGCTCCGCCTCGGCCGCGGCGCGGGCCACCGCCCGGCGCCGCGCGACGTCCGCGACCGTGAGGGGCGGGTCACCGGCGGCGGCGACGACCTGGGCCCGGGCCTGCGGCCACAGCAGGTCGCTCACGACGACGCCAGCCGGGCCAGCTCGTCGTCGACGACCGAGGGGTCGAGCTTGACGAAGACCGGGGTGGGCTTGCCGACGGGTGTGCCGGTCACCAGCTCGGCCCGCCGCCACGGCGCCGCCCCGGTGTAGTCACCGGTGATGACCGGGTAGCCGGCCCCTCCGTCGAGGTCCTCGGCCTCGACCAGCGACGGCATCGGCTGCACCGTCCCGCTCCCGCCGAGCACGGCGTGCACGGCGTTGGCCGAGAAGGGCAGGAAGGGCGAGAGCACCAGGTTGAGGTCGGCGACGCACTGCGCGGTCACCCGGAGGACCGTGGCGAGCCGCTCGCGCTGGTCCTCTCCCTTCAGCGTCCAGGGCGCGGTGTCGGTCACGTAGCGGTTGACCTCGGCGACGGCCTTCATGGCCTCGCCGATGGCGGCCTTCTGGCGGTGCCGTCCGATCAGGTCGCCGACGGTCCCGAAGGTGGCCTCGACGCGGTCGAGCAGCGCCTGGTCGGCCTCGGTCAGGGGCCCCGCCTCGGGGATCTCGCCGAAGCTCTTGGCGATCATGGAGGCGGTGCGGTTGACCAGGTTGCCCCAGCCCGCGACGAGCTCGTCGTTGGTGCGCCGCACGAACTCGGCCCAGGTGAAGTCGCTGTCCTGGTTCTCCGGCCCCGCCGCCGCCACGAAGTAGCGGAACGCGTCGGCCTGGTAGCGGCTGAGCAGGTCGCGGACGTAGATCACCACACGCTGGGAGGAGGAGAACTTCTTGCCCTCCATGGTCAGGAACTCGCTGGAGACCACCTCGGTCGGCAGGTTGAGCACGCCGTACTGCCCCGGCTCCCCGCCCCTGTCGCCCAGACCCGAGTAGGCCAGCAGCTCGCCGGGCCAGATCTGGCTGTGGAAGGTGATGTTGTCCTTGCCCATGAAGTAGTAGGACAGCGCCTCCGGGTCGCCCCACCACTCCCGCCAGCGCTCGGGGTCACCGGTGCGACGGGCCCACTCGATGCTGGCCGAGAGGTAGCCGATCACCGCGTCGAACCACACGTAGAGCCGCTTGGTGGGGTTGTCGCGCCAGCCGTCGAGCGGGACCGGGATGCCCCAGTCGATGTCGCGGGTCATCGCCCGCGGCCGGATGTCCTCCAGGATGTTCTTGGAGAAGCGGATCACGTTGGGGCGCCACAGCCCGCTCGCCTCGCGCTCGTCGAGCCAGCGACCCAGGGCACCCGCCACGGCGGGCAGGTCGAGGAAGAAGTGCTGGGTCTCGACGAACTCCGGGGTCTCGCCGTTGATCCGCGACCGCGGCTGCTCCAGGTCGGCGGGGTCGAGCTGGTTGCCGCAGTTGTCGCACTGGTCGCCGCGGGCCTTGTGGTAGCCGCAGATCGGGCAGGTGCCCTCGATGTAGCGGTCGGGCAGGGTCCGGCCCGTCGACGGCGAGATCGCGCCGTACGTCGTCTGCTCCAGGAAGTAGCCGTTGTCGTGGACGCCGGTGAAGAGCTCCTGCACCACGGCGGTGTGGTTGCGCGTCGTGGTGCGCGTGTAGAGGTCGTAGGAGACGCCCAGGGCGACGAGGTCCTCGGCGATCACGCGGTGGTTGCGGTCGGCGAGCTCCTGCGGCGTGAGCCCGGCCTCGTCGGCCGCGATCAGGATCGGGGTGCCGTGCTCGTCGGTGCCCGAGACCATCAGCACGTCGTGGCCGGCCATCCGCATGTACCTGCTGAAGACGTCGGAGGGCACGCCGAAACCGGCGACGTGGCCGATGTGGCGCGGGCCGTTGGCGTAGGGCCAGGCGACGGCGGACAGGACATGTGTCATGCAGGAGAGGTTAGTGATCGCACTGGCGGCGCCTCGACCGGGATTCCTACGGTGGACCCATGAGCACCCTGATCGCCGAGGACCTGCTGCTGCTCCTGCTCGACGACGAGCGCGGCACCCTGCAGCACGCCACCTACCTCGACACCGCCCTCGGCGGGGCGCTGCTGGTCGAGCTGTCGCTCGGCGGCCACGTCGAGCCGGTGGCGCAGGAGAAGACCTGGGGCTTCACGCCCAAGGACCGGATCCGGGTGACCGGCACCGTGCCCGGCGACGACGTGCTGCGGGCGGCGTACGACGTGGTGGCCGAGAGGGAGCGCATCGCCCAGGAGCTCGTCGGGCGGCTGGGGCGCAAGCGCCGCGACCCGCTGCTCGAGCGGCTGGCGGCGCGCGGCCTGGTGCGCCGCGAGGAGGGCCGGGTGCTCGGTCTCTTCCCCCGCACGACCTGGCCCGAGGCCGACGGACGCCACGAGGAGGCGCTGCGCGCCCGGCTGGAGTCGGTGCTGCTCCGTGGCGACGACCCCGACGACCGCACCGGCGCGCTGGTCGCCCTGCTCTCCGGGCTGAGGGTCGCGCACAAGGTGGTCGTCGGCGACCGGCCCGCCCGGGAGGTCAAGGAGCGCGCCGCGACCGTCGCGGCCGGCGACTGGGCCTCCGCCGGGGTCAAGGACGCCATCGCCAGCGCCGAGGCGGCGATGGCAGCGGCCGTGGCCGTCACCACGACCGCTGCTGCCACGAGCAGCTAGATGTCCGCGCACGCGACCCTCCCGCTCGCCGGACGCAGCGCCCTGGTCACCGGCGCCGCCCGTCGCGGGGGCATCGGCCACGCCATCGCCACCCGGCTCGCCGACATGGGGGCGAGCCTGTGCGTGCAGCACCTCGCCGCCCACGACGCCGCCCAGCCCTGGGGTTCCGACGACACCGCCGGCGCGCTCGACGCGCTCCGGGCGCACCTGGCGCCCGGCGCGGTCCTGACCGACCTGGAGGCCGACCTGGCCGAGCCCGACGCCGCGGAGCGCCTGGTGGCGCACGCGGCCCGGCAGCTGGGCCACCTCGACGTGCTCGTGTGCAACCACGCCCGCAGCGGGGGCGACGGCACGCTGCTGGAGCAGACACCGGAGACGCTCGACGGCCACTGGCACGTCAACACCCGGTCGACGCTGCTCCTCACGGCCGCCTTCGCACGCCGCCACGACGGTCGCGAGGGCGGCCGGGTGGTGTGGCTGACCTCCGGTCAGGGCCTCGGGCCGATGCGCGGGGAGGTGGCGTACGCCGCCTCGAAGGCCGCCCTGGCGGGCGTGACCGCGACGGTGGCCGACGAGCTGGTCGACCGCGGGATCCTGCTCAACACCGTCAACCCGGGACCGGTCGACACGGGCTACCTGTCGGCGGGCACCAGCGACCGCCCCGAGCAGCTGGAGTGGATCCGGGCCCACTTCCCCGCGGGCCGCTTCGGCCGGCCCGACGACCCGGCGCGCCTGGTGGCGTGGCTGGTCTCCGACGAGGGCCGATGGGTCGTCGGCCAGGTGCTCGACACCGAGGGCGGCTTCCGGCGCGGGTGACCCCGCGCCGGTGCCGCCGCCGGGTCAGCTGAAGTCGAGGTCGGCGCTGCGGCTGCGCTTGAGCTCGAAGAACAGCGGGTAGGAGGCGACCTGCACGCAGCCGTCCCACAGCCGGCCGGCCTCCTCGCCGCGCGGCGCCTTGGTGATCACCGGGCCGAAGAAGGCGGTGCCGTTGATGTGGATGGTGGGCGTGCCGACGTCGTCGCCGACGGCGTCCATGCCCTCGTGGTGGCTCTTGGCCACCGCCTCGTCCAGCGAGCTGTCGTCCCACGCCTCGACGAGCTCGGCGGGCAGGCCGGCGTCCGCGAGGGCGTCGACGGCGACCTGGCGGTCGAACTCCTGCTGCTCGACGTGGATCCGGGTGCCGAAGGCGGTGTAGAGCGGGGCGAGCACCTCGTCGCCGTGCTCCTGCGCGGCCTTGATGCACACCCGCACGGGGCCCCAGGCCGTCTTGAGCATCTCCCGGTAGTCGTCGGGGATGTCCTTGTCCTGGTTGAGGTAGGCCAGGCTCATCACGTGCCAGCGCACCTCGATGTCGCGGACCTGCTCGACCTCGAGGATCCAGCGCGAGGTGATCCACGCGAAGGGACACCGGGGGTCGAACCAGAAGTCGGCGACGTCCTTGGACGCGGCGGAGTCGGGGGCGGCTGCATCGATGCTCATGGTTGGCACAAGTACCCCTCCGGGCGCGGCATTCCCGCGCGCCCGGAGGTGACATGATCGGCGGCATGCCTGGCACCAACCTGACCCGCGACGAGGCGCGCACCCGCGCCCAGCTGCTGGACGTCGACTCCTACACCGTCGAGCTCGACCTCACCACCGGCGAGACCCACTTCGGCTCCACGACCACCCTGCGCTTCCGGTGCTCCGAGCCGGGGGCGTCGAGCTTCGCCGACCTCGTCGGCGCCGAGTCGCCCGAGATGACGCTCAACGGCCGGCCGCTCGACGCCGCGGCGTACGCCGACGGCCGCATCGCGCTGACCGACCTGGCGGCCGACAACGAGCTGGTCGTCACGGCCTCGCTGCCCTACTCCCGCACCGGTGAGGGGCTGCACCGCTTCGTCGACCCCGTCGACGACCGCGTCTACACCTACTCGCAGTTCGAGGTCCCCGACGCGCGCCGCGTCTTCACCACCTTCGAGCAGCCCGACCTCAAGAGCCGCTTCGTCTTCGAGGTCACCGCGCCCGAGACGTGGACGGTCGTCTCCAACTCCCCCACCCCCGAGCCCGAGCCCGTGGGCGACGGCGTCGCTGTCTGGCGCTTCGCCGAGACGCTGCCGATGTCGACGTACATCACCGCGGTCATCGCCGGCGAGTACCACGCCACCCACGACGTCTACCGCGGCCGCTTCGAGGAGATCCCGCTCGGCCACTACTGCCGGCAGTCGCTGGTGCCGCACCTCGACGTCGACAAGCTCGTCGAGGTCACCCGCCAGGGCTTCGCCTACTTCGAGGACGCCTTCGACATGGCGTACCCCTTCGGCAAGTACGACCAGCTCTACGTGCCGGAGTACAACATGGGCGCGATGGAGAACGCCGGCGCGGTGACGCTGCGCGACGAGTACCTCCCCCGCGGGCGCCAGGACGCCTCGTTCTACGAGTTCCGCGCGACCGTGATCCTGCACGAGATGGCCCACATGTGGTTCGGCGACCTGGTCACGATGACCTGGTGGGACGACCTGTGGCTCAACGAGTCCTTCGCCGAGTGGGCCTGCCACCAGGCGGCGGTCGAGGCCACGGAGTTCGACGAGGCCTGGACCGGCTTCGCCAACGTCCGCAAGAACTGGGCGCTGCGCCAGGACCAGCTGCCCAGCACCCACCCGATCGCGGCCGACAACCACGACCTGCGGGCCGTGGAGGTCAACTTCGACGGCATCACCTACGCCAAGGGCGCCTCGGTGCTCAAGCAGCTCGTCGCCTGGGTCGGCCTGGACAACTTCCTGGTCGGCCTGCGCGGCTACTTCCGCGACCACGCCTTCGGCAACACCGAGTTCGGCGACCTGCTGCGGGCCCTGGAGGGGCCGTCGGGTCGCGAGCTCGACTCCTGGGCCAAGGAGTGGCTGCAGACCAGCGGCGTCAACACGCTCGCCCCGTCCTTCGAGCTCGACGCCGAGGGTCGCTACGCCTCCTTCTCGGTGCTGCAGAGCGCCACCGTCGAGCACCCCACGCTGCGCCGCCACCGGCTCGGCATCGGCCTCTACGACCTGCAGGGCGACCACCTGGTCCGCCGCACGTCGGTGGAGGTCGACGTGCACGGCGAGGCCACGTCGATCCCCGAGCTGGTGGGCCAGGAGCAGCCCGACCTGCTGCTGCTCAACGACGGCGACCTCACCTACGCCAAGATCCGCCTCGACGAGCGCTCCCTGGCCACGCTGGTCGCCGGGCTCTCCCGGCTCGACGACTCCCTCGCCCGCGCCCTGTGCTGGACGGCCGCGTGGGACATGACCCGCGACGCCGAGATGCGCGCCCGCGACTTCGTCGAGCTGGTGCTCGGCAACATCGCGGCCGAGACCGACCCCACGGGCTCCAGCCGGATCCCGGCGTACGCCGCGCAGGCGGTCGCGCACCTCTCCGACCCCGCCGCGCGGCCGCAGCTGCGCGCCCGCTGGGAGCAGGGCCTGCGCGCGCTGCTGGAGCAGGCGGAGGCCGGCAGCGACCAGCAGCTGACCTTCCTGCGCGCCCTCGCCGGCGCCGCGCACTCCCCGGAGGCGCTCGACCTGCTCGCCTCGCTGCTCGAGGGCACCGGCTCGCTGCCCGGGCTCACCATCGACGCCGACATCCGCTGGACGCTGCTGAGCGCCCTGGCCCGCGAGGGCCGCGTCGACGCCGCGCGCATCGAGCAGGAGGCGGCCGCCGACCAGACCATCTCCGGCCAGCAGCGGGCGGCCTCCGCCCGGGCCGCCCGCCCCACGGCCGAGGCGAAGGCCGAGGCGTGGGAGATGGCGGTCGTGCGGGACGACGTGCCCAACGAGACGCAGCGCAGCACCGTGATCGCCTTCATGCAGCCGGGCCAGGACGAGGTGCTGGCGCCGTACGTCGAGCGCTACCTCGAGGCGGCGGCAACGCTGTGGGAGGAGAAGGGCACGCAGCGGGCCTCGACGGCCCTGGAGGGCCTCTTCCCGCGTCCCCTCGCCTCCGCGGCCCTGCTGGAGCGCGTCACCACCTGGCTGCGCGAGACCGACGCCGACCCGGCCGCGCAGCGCTACGTGCGCGAGGGCGCGGCCGTCGTGGAGCGCTACCTCGCCGCGCAGGCCTGCGACGCCTCCTGACCCGGCCCGGCCGGGTGGACCACCGGTGCGCCGCGCGGCGTACCGGTGGTGGGGCCGCTCAGGTGCGGGAGCGGGCGGCGGCGTCGGCCAGCTGGCCGATGCCGTGGGTGAGGCCGCCGACCAGGTCGCCCTCGGCGAAGGCCGACTGCATCCCGGCCGCCGCGAGGCGCACGGCGTCGTCGTCGAGCGCGTGGCGCACCCCGGCGCCCGTCACGACCTCGAGCACCCGCGCCGCGGGGTCGACCATGACGAGCACGCTGCGTCCCGGGTTGGTCAGGGAGGCGTGCAACCGCTGGGCGTAGTCGCGCGAGGGGCCCTGGGCGTGGCCGACGAAGACCGAGAACTCGAAGCGGCAGGTCGTCTCGGCCCGGCGCATCGCCCGGTCGATCTCGGCCTGCTGGCGAGCGCTGAGCTCACCAGCTGCCACTGGTGCCTCCGGAGCCCTTGCTGCTCGCCTCGAGCTGCTCCGGGGCGACGGCGTCGGCCGCCTTGACGCCCTTGGTCGGCGCGCCGAACCACTCCGGGTCGCCGCGCCACGAGCCGCCCTCGTAGTCCTTGTCGCCGGCGAGCGAGGGCAGGAACGAGAGCAGCGCGATCACCAGCGCCAGGCCCACGGGGAGGATCACCAGCACGAGCAGGAAGCCCAGCACGGAGACCTCCGGGGGCTGCTCCCACGCCGTCGGGGTGTCGGCCGAGGCGGGTGCCGCCGAGGCGGCCAGCACGACCGTCGTCGCGGCAGCCGCGAGCCCGGCACGCAGCACCAGGGCGCGACGGCGGGCAGGGGTCGGGCGCTCGTGAGTGAACACACGCCAAGGATAGCCCGCGCCGGCTTTGGACTGGCGCGGGCGTCCTCGTAGCCTCGCGGGCATGCCTGCGCTCCTCCTGGGCTCGGTCCCCCACCTCCTCGCTCCCGTCCTCGCCCCGGCCGTGACGGCCCTCACCCACCTCCTCGTGGAGGTGCCGCTGCCCCCCGTGCTCGCGAGCTGCGACCGCGACGAGAGCCTCACCTGCGACGCCGTGCTCGACTGGACCGGCAACGAGACCGCGGCCGGCGTCGCCACCTGGCTGATCGGGGTGCCGTCGAAGATCCTGGGCATCCTGCTCGTGGCCATGCTGATCCGGTGGCTGGCGAGCAAGGCGGTCGACCGCGTGATCGCCCGCGCCGAGAGCACGCCGCTGCCCGGCCGCCCCCACAGCAACACCCGCCGCGCCCAGCGCGCACGCAGCCTCGGCACGCTGCTCAAGAGCATCCTCAGCACCGTCGTCTTCGGGGTCGCCTTCGTGATGGTGCTCTCCGAGGTCGGGATGGACGTCGCCCCCATCCTCGCCAGCGCCGGCGTGCTCGGCCTCGCGATCGGCTTCGGCGCGCAGAACCTGGTCAAGGACTTCCTCTCCGGCGTGATGATGATGATCGAGGACCAGTACGGCGTCGGCGACGCCGTCGACCTCGGCGAGGCCATCGGGACCGTGGAGGCGGTCGGGCTCCGCGTCACGCGCGTCCGCGACGTCGACGGCACGGTCTGGTACGTCCGCAACGGCGAGATCCTGCGCGTCGGCAACCAGAGCCAGAACTGGGCGCGCACCGTGCTCGACGTCACCGTCGGCTACGGCGAGGACCTGGTGCGGGTCAAGCGGGTGCTCGCCGAGGTCGCGCACGACCTCTGGGGCGACGAGGACTTCCGCGACGTCGTCATCGAGGAGCCCGAGGTGTGGGGCGTGCAGGACCTCGGCCCGCAGGGGGTCGTCGTCCGCGTCACGCTGAAGACCGCGCCGCTGGAGCAGTGGGCCGTCGCCCGCGAGATGCGGCAGCGGATCAAGGCGCGCTTCGACCACGAGGGCATCGAGATGGTGCTCCCGCAGCGGATGGTGTGGCAGCAGCCGCCCGGCAGCGCCCCGGCGCCGAGCCGGGCCACCGACGACAGCAACGAGTCGCAGGCACCGCAGCGCGGCACTGAGTAGGCCTACTCAGGCACGTTGAGCGTGCCACCCGACGCGTCGGAGGTCGTGACCCACGATCATCGGTGCCATGAGCCGACTCGCGGACCCCACCATCTGCCCGGACTGCCGGGCCGCGCTCGACGCCGCCGGCAGCTGCCGCGACTGCGGCCTGCGGCTGCAGGGACCCGTCGCCGTCGAGCTCTGGCAGACGATGCTCAGCGCCGACCGGCTGGTCGCCCGGCTCCGCCAGGTCCCGGCTCCCCCGGCCCCTGCGGCTTCCCCGGCTCCTCCCCCGGTCCCGCCCGCGCCCGTCACGCCCCCGCTCGTCCCGTCCGCGACGGCCGGGCCGGCGTCCTACCCGACGGCACCGGCGTCGTACCCGACCGCACCACCGCGGCCGAGCGAGCCCGCTCCGGCCCGCCGGAGCCTGGCGGCCGCCTCGGTCCCGGTCGTGCTGCTCTCGCTGGGCGGCCTGTGCCTGATCGTCTTCGCCGCGATCTTCCTCGGCGTCGCGTGGGACGTGCTGGGGCTGTGGGGTCGCAGCCTGGTGATGCTCGTCCTGACGCTGCTGCTCGGCCTCAGCGCCGCACTGGTCACCGTGCGCGGCCTGCGCGCCTCGGCGGAGACGCTGTGGCTCGTCGTCGGGATCACGCTCGCCCTCGACCTCTACGCCGCCTCCGCGGCCGACCTGCTCGTCACCGACCTCTCGGGCCGCTGGACCACCAGCGTCGTCGGCGGAGCCCTCCTCGTCCTCGGCGCCGCCGCGGCGACCTGGGCGCGGCGCACCCGGTGCGGCACGCTGGTGACCCCGCAGGTGGTGGCCGTGCTCGGCGTGGCCGCCCTGGGCGTGGCGCAGGTCGTCGGCCGTGACGACCCGGCGCCCGCGGCGGCGGTGCTCGTGGGCGTGCTCCTGGTCGTCGCCTGGGTGCTGGAGCGGCTGCGGCTGCCGTGGTCGGCCGTCGGCTCGCTGCTGCTGGCGCTGGGCGCCTGGCTGCTCCTCGTCGTCGCGGAGTCCGTGGCCGCCGCGGTCGACGACGACCCCGGCCTGCTGTGGTGGTGGGGCCTCGTGGTGGCAGCGGCGTACGCCGTCGCCGTCGTGCTGGCCCCCCGCCGGCTGCTGGTCGCGCGGGTCGGCGATGGTCCCGCGGCCGTGGTGCGGGCCGGTGCGGCCACCGGCGCGCTGGTCGCGACGCTGCTCCTGATCACCTCCCCGGCGATCACCGACGTGCCCGACGGGCGCGCCCTGCTCGCCCTGGCCGGCCAGCTGCTGCTGGTGACCCTGCTGGTGGCCGCGGCCCCGGCGTGGGCCCGGGGCGCGGCGCCCCTCGCGGTCCTCGGCAGCGTCGGCCTCGTCGGGGCGCTGCTGACCCAGCCGGGCGACGCGGTCGGCGGCACGCTCCTCGGCGGGTCCGCGGCGCTGACACCGGGTGAGCGGCTGACGCCGGCCGGCGACGTGCACCCCGTGCTCTGGCTGCTGTACGGCGTCGTGGCCGCGCTGTCCCTGGCGGCGCTCCTCGGCCTGCGCGGCCCCGGCCTGCTCGGTGTGTACGCCGACGGACGCGCCCGCGGCGACCACGCCTTGCGTCAGGGCGCCGGCACGGCGGCGGGGGTGGCCGCGCTCGCGCTCGGCGGCTGGGGCGCGGTGCTCGCCGTCGGCGCGCCGCTGTGGTCGACGGTGCTGGCGGGTCTGCTCGCCGCCGGGGCGACCGGCTGGTCGGCCTGGTGGTACCGCCAGCAGGCCGCGCCGGCGCTCGTCGCGTCCGCCGCCACCGTGTGGGTGGGGGGCCTGGTCGCCTGGCTGAGCCTCGCCAGCGGCTCGGCGCTGCTCCTCGCGATGGTGCTGACTGCGCTGACGGTGCCCGTGGCCGCCGCCGGGGTCGCGCGCGACCGCGCCGGCGCCACCGTGTCGGGGGCGCTGCTGCTCGGCCTCGGCGTGCTCGTGGGTGCCGGCGCCCTGCACCAGTGGGGCACCTGGCTCGGCGCCGACGGCGGCACGCGGGCCCTGCTGATGGCGGCGTACGCCGCGGCGCTGCTGCTCGCCTCGCGCCCGGCCACCCGCCAACCCGCCTCCCGGCTCACCCTCGAGCTGGCCGCCGTCCCGCTCACGCTGGCGGCCCTCGTCACCGTGGGCGACGCGACCGGGTCGCTCGTGCTCACCGTCGTCGGCACCGCGGTGGCGGTGTCGTCGGTGTGGCAGCGCGACCGCGCGAAGCTCGGCTGGGCCGCCCTCGGCGTCGGCCTGCTGGCGCTGCTGTGGCGCGGGCTCGCGGGGCTCGACGTCCCCGAGCTGGCCTCGCTGCCGATCGGGGCCGTGCTGCTCGCCGGCGGGGCGCTGCGACTGCGTCGCGACCCGGCGCTGCCGAGCGTCGCGGCGCTGGGCCCCGGGCTGGGGCTGGCCCTCGCGCCGAGCCTGCTGCTCGCCCTGCCCGACCCCGTGTCGGTGCGCGGCGCGCTCGTCGGCGCCGCCTCGGTCGCGGTGCTCGCCGTCGGCGTCGTCGGCCGGCTCTCGGCGCCCTTCGTCGTGGGCGCGCTCGCCACCGGTCTGCTGGTGCTGCGCCACCTCGGGCCCGTCGCCGACGCCGTGCCGCGATGGATGGCCATCGGCCTGGTCGGCGCCGTCCTGCTCGTCGCGGGCATCACCTGGGAGGCGGGGCTGCGCAACCTCGCCCGGGCACGGCACTACGTCGTCTCCCTGCGCTGAGGCCCTCGCTGCCCCGCGCCCCCGCGCTCACGGCCCGCCCCCCACAATGGGACCCGTGAGCACGTTCTACGACGAGATCGGCGGCAGCGCCACCATCCGCGCGATCGTGCACCGCTTCTACGAGGGCGTCGCGGAGGACGAGGTGCTGCGGCCGATGTACCCCGAGGAGGACCTCGGCCCCGCCGAGGACCGCTTCGCCTCGTTCCTCGAGCAGTACTGGGGCGGTCCCACGACCTACTCCGAGCGCCGCGGCCACCCGCGGCTGCGGATGCGCCACGCCCCCTTCGCGGTCACCCCGACGGCCGCGGAGCACTGGCTGCGCCACTTCCGCGCCGCGCTCGACGACAGCGACCTGACGCCGGAGCAGGACCAGCAGTTCTGGGACTACGTCACCCATGCTGCGCAGTTCATGGTCAACACCATGGACGACCTCTCCGCGCGCTAGGCCCTCGTCAGCTCCTGCTCCAGCCGGGCCCGGTGGTCCGCCGCCAGCGGGGCCGGTCGCTGGGTGGCGGGGTCGAAGCTCACCGCCACGGCGGTGGCCCGCGCGCGCACCTCGCCGTGGTCGTCGACCAGGTCGGCGCCGACGGTGAAGGACGTGCGCCCCAGGTGCGCGACCCAGGTCCGCACGCTGACGTCGTCGTCGCGACCGACGTCGCGCAGCAGCTCGAGGTCGAGCCGGGCGACCACGACGGCCCCCCACTCCTCGCCGAGGGTGTGCAGGTCCATGAAGTAGCGCACTCGCGCCTCCTGGAACCACTCCATCACCGCGTCGTCGCGCGCGACGCCGCTGACGCCGAGGTCGCGCGAGCGCACGGTCACCGGGTGCTCGGCCCGCGGCGGCCCGGCGGTCGTCACCACCTCGCGCCACTCGTGGGCGCGCGCGGGGTCGGCGTACGAGCGCAGCTCGCGCAGCGCCTCGGCGTCCGCGACCTGGAGACGGCTCTCGGCCCGCACGTGCACGAGCGGCTCGTCGTCGCCGTGGCCCCGCGTGACCAGGACCTGCGCCACCCGC
>JBQGFI010000092.1:0-7943 GCA_052040065.1 Marmoricola sp. | reverse complement strand
GGGCGTCACGGCCTCGCTGCGGCTCGGAGACACGCTGCGCGACCACCTGCGCGGCTGGCTGGGGGAGCTCGCCCCCGAGGCGCTGACCGACGTGCTCACCGCCGGGCTGCGCAACGACGAGGTGCGGGGCGGCGCCGGGCTGGTCACCAGCCTGCTCGCCGACGACGACTTCCTGATCGACCCGCTGCCCAACCTGCTCTTCACCCGCGACTCCAGCGTGTGGATCCGCGACCAGGTCGCCGTGACCTCGCTGGCCATGCCGGCGCGGAGCCGGGAGACCCAGCTGACGCAGCTGATCTACGCGCTGCACCCGCGCTTCGCCGGCACCAGCACGATCCACGGCTGGCACCGCGAGCACGTCGAGGGCGGCGACGTGCTGCTGCTCGCGACCGGCGTGCTGGCGGTCGGCGTGGGGGAGCGCACGACGCCGGCGGGCGCCGAGCGGCTGGCCCGCCAGGTCTTCGCCGACGGCAGCGCCCACACCGTCCTGGCGGTGCCGATCGCCCAGGACCGGGCGACGATGCACCTCGACACCGTGTGCACGATGGTCGACGTCGACACCTTCACGATCTACCCCAACCTGGCCGACCACCTGGTCGCGCACACCGTGACCCCCGGCGAGGAGGGCCGGCTGGAGGTGGCGGCGGCCGAGCCCTTCCTGGTCGCCGCGGCCAAGGCGATGGGGCTCGACACGCTGCGCACCATCGACACCGGCCTCGACCCGGTCACCGCCGAGCGCGAGCAGTGGGACGACGGCAACAACACCCTCGCGATCGCGCCCCAGCTCGCGGTCGCCTACGAGCGCAACGTCGAGACCAACGCGCGCCTCGAGGCCGCCGGCATCGAGGTCGTGGCGATCGCGGGCTCCGAGCTCGGCTCCGGGCGCGGGGGGCCGCGCTGCATGTCGTGCCCGGTGGCACGCGACCCCCTGGGCTCCCCGTCGGGCACGACGGCGTGAGCGCCTCCGAGGAGCTGGTCGAGGCGGTGCGCGCCCGGGTCGCCGACACGCCGTACACGGTGCGGGTCACCGACGTGGGCTTCGACGTCGGTCTCGACCTGGTCGACACGACCTACTACACGCTGATGCACCAGAAGCGTCTGGAGAAGGCCTTCACCCACCGGGTCACCCTCGACGAGGAGAGCAGGACGCTGTCGATCACCGACGACAGCCACGAGCTCACCTGGGAGCGGGGCGCCGACGTCACCGGCGGCGTGCCGGTGCCGAGGCTCGGCGCCCGGCTCTCCCGCGCGATGGGTCGCCTGGAGTCCAAGAGCTTCGAGAAGACCTGGGCCGTCGACGAGGACGGTCGCTTCGGCAAGGTCGTCGACTACGCCTTCGACTCCGCCGAGGGGCGCCGGCTGGTCCGTGAGCCGGCGGCCGCGCTGGGCTGGCGCGAGCGTGCCGGCACCCCGCAGCGGATCGGTGTGGCGGTCGCGGTCGGCGCCGGCGTGCTCGCACTCGTCGTCGTGGTGCTCCTGCTCCTGCTGCTGTAGCGGGTGCGGAGCGGTCACCGGGCTGGGCGGTCGCGGTAGGTTCGTCCCACTCTGCGTGATCCCCCACGGAGCCCGGCTCCGGCCACCGGAAGGACGTCCATGCGTCGCACCCTCGCCCTCGTCGCCGGCTCCCTGCTCGCGCTCAGCGGCTGCGGCGGGCTGGCCGAGGTCAGCACCGACGACCTCGAGGAGCAGATCTCCACCCAGCTCAGCGAGGAGGTCGGCCGGGCCCCCGACAGCGTCACCTGCGAGGACCCGCTGCCCGCGGAGGAGGGCGAGAAGGTCCGGTGCCTGCTCAAGGACGGCGACACCGAGCTCGACGTCGAGGTCACGGCCTCGGAGGTCGACGGAGACCGGGTCCGCTTCGACATCCAGGTGGAGCAGCCGAGCAGCTGACCGCTCCGCGCACCGCCCGGGAAAGAGAGATGCCCGGCCGGTGTTGACGGGGGGGACAACATCGGCCGGGCACTAAGAAATGTACGGCATCGCAGAGCCCGTCCACAACCTGGACGTGACACGACCCTGCGCGGGGGTGTCGGGAGCTATCTGACGGTGAGCTGGCGGCTCGCCAGGCCGGCGCGGGCGGCCCGCTCCTCCGAGGTCAGCGCGGCCTCGTCGGCGAGCGCCTGCTGCAGCCGGATGGCCATCGCGTCGGCCGGCTCCTCGAGCGCCTCGGCCCCGGTGCCGCGGGGCAGGTCCCAGACGGGGACGACGAGACCGTGTGCGCGGAACATGCCGATCAGGCGGTCGCCGTCGACCAGCGAGTCGGTGCCGGCGGCGTGCAGCCGGGCCAGCGCGGTGAGCACGTCGTCCTCGGGCTCGGGCAGCACCCACCGCAGGTACTCCCGGTCGCCCATCTCGGTCCAGTACGCCGCGGGGACCGAGGTCAGCCGCACGGTCGGGGAGGCGGCGTCGTTGGCCTGCTCGAGCGCCGCGGCCATGGTGCCGTCGTCGTCGACGTCGGCCAGCCAGTAGTCGAAGCCCTCGTGCACCTGCACGGTGAGCGGCTCGTCGGCGACGAGGTCCTGCAGGCGCGGCCCGTCACCGGGGGCCTCGGGCAGGCCGACCAGGGTGCCGGGCTCGGCCACGAGCGCCCGCTCGAGCACGGCCCCGAGGTCGCGGCTGGGGTCGCCGTAGGCGTGCTGCACCTGCATGCCGAGCCACACGGTGCCGTCGTCGCGGACCATCGCCGGCGCGGCGCCGGGCAGCAGCGAGCACAGCAGCACGGCGCGCTCGTGCTCCTCGCGCAGCGTGAGCGGGGCGGTCGCCGCGGGCACGAACTCCTTCAGCGCGACCAGGTCGGTCTCGGCGGCCAGACCGGCGAAGGGCCGGGCGACGTACGGCGTGGTGCCGTCACCGCTGCCGTGGCAGGCCTTGTAGCGCCGGCCGGAGCCGCAGGGGCACGGCTGGCGCGGGCCGACCGCGCCCTCGGTGCCGCCCTGCTCCGGCGGGGTGGCGTCGGACCGCTGACGTCGAGACTTCTTGCCCATGGGCGCAGCCTAGGAGACGCCCGCGCGCGGCCCTCAGTCGAGCGGCACCTCGGCGTGCACCGTCGTGCGCTGGCGGTCGGACTCGACCCACCAGCGCCGGGCCAGGATCTCCACGATCGCCATGCCGCGACCACTGGTGTCGCCGAGGCCGGCGTCGACCACCTCGGGTCGCGAGGTGGCGCCACCGTCGGTGACCGCGATGCTCAGCGTCGCGGCCTCACGCTGACGCCACTCCACCCGGAGGATCTCGTCGTCGAGGGGTCGCGCGTGGCGCACCGAGTTGCCGACGAGCTCGCTGAGGAGCAGCCGCGCGTCCTCGCGGCGTTCGTCCTCGGCCCCGATCTCGTCGAGCCACTCCTGGAGCCGGCCACGAGCGATGCCCGCGCTCGAGGCCGCGAAGGGAAGGTCGATGGACACGGGGGCTGGGGTCTGCGCCGGTTCGAGCGTCATGGTCATGCGGTCCTCCACGTAACCGGGACACGATGGGGGAGTCGGCCGTGCCCTCGCGGCCAGCCTGCCCACGCTCCTGCGAGGTCAAACTCCGAGGTGGCGAAGCATCCGGGCGGGCTCGTCGGTGATCAGCGCCTCGACCCCGAGATCCACGCACAGGTCGGCGTCGTGGGGGTCGTTGACGACCCAGCAGTGCACCGAGCGGCCCTTCTCGCGGATCCACGACCGCACCAGGCCGGGGTGGCTGCGGACGGTCTCGATGCCGGGTCCGAGGATCCAGTGCGGCTCGACGAAGGGCTTGACCCGGGCCCAGTGCTGGCGGCGGTCGTCGACGAGCATCACCAGGTCGAGGTCGGGGGTCAGCCGCTGCATCCGCCGCAGCGCCACCCAGGAGAAGGACATCACCTGCACCGGCGCGCCCTTCGCGGTGTAGCCGAAGTCGTCGAGCAGCTCGGCCAGGCGGCGCTCGACCAGGCCGGCGTAGCGGGTGGGGTGCTTGGTCTCGATGGCCATCCGCACCGGTCGGTCGTAGTCGAGCGAGACCTCGACGAGGCGGCGCAGCGTCAGGATGCGGCCGCGCTCGGGCTCGGTGTCGGGGGCCTCGTCGTCGAGATCGGCCCAGGGGTTCTTCCACGTGGCCATGTCGATGCCCTCGAGCTCGGCGAGCTC
Source organism: Marmoricola sp. (assembly GCA_052040065.1). Lineage (GTDB taxonomy): Bacteria > Actinomycetota > Actinomycetes > Propionibacteriales > Nocardioidaceae > Marmoricola. Next base: position 3,840 of record JBQGFI010000092.1, on the reverse strand, counting down.
CATCGCCGAGACCACACCGCGGCTGCTCGCGGTGCGGCGCAGGTCGCGGTCGTGCACACAGACCAGGTGGCCGTCGGCGGTGAGCCGCACGTCGCACTCCAGGCCGTCGGCCCCGGCGTCGAGCGCGGCGACGTACGCCGCCAAGGTGTGCTCGGCGTGCTCCGAGCTCGCTCCGCGGTGGGCGACCACCAGCGGCCTCCGCCGGGCCATGGCCCAAGTCTGCCCACGCACGCGCCTCGGCGCACGGCCATCCGCCGCGTGTCTAGGGCGCGCGCTCGACGGTGACGCCGCTCAGCGTCACGCCGTACGCCGTCTGCAGCGCCGCGGCCTGCTCCTCGACCTCGGCCTTGCGAGGTCGCCGGGTGCGGGCGAACCAGCGCACGTCGAGCCGCCGCCGGGCGCCGGGGCCCTCGAGCCGCCACGTGCCGGTGAGTCGTCCGTCGACCATCAGCGGCGCCTGGATCAGCGCGTTCTGCTGGTTCCACAGCCGGCCGAAGTGCTCGGGGGTCACGAAGCGGTCGCGTCGCTTGGAGTCGTAGGCGCACAGCGTCGCGTCGAACTCCGGCAGCAGCCGCACGCCGAGCAGGTCGACGGGGCCGGGGGCCCCGGGCAGCTCGTGGTAGCCGCGCCCGTCGGGGCCCTGGTGGGTGACCAGGTCGCCGGCGAGCCGCGCCAGGACGCGGTCGACGACGGTCAGCCCGAGCCCGGCCCACCAGGCCAGGTCGTGGCGGCTCGACGGGCCGTGGCAGGTCAGGTGGCGGCGCACCAGCGCCTCCAGCGAGCCGTCGACGTCGGCGAGCGCGTCGTCGCGGGGGCCGAGCAGCATAGCGGCGGTGCGGTAGCCCGGCCGCCCCTGGCCCTCCCAGCCGCCGGCGAGCGGACGGCGCAGCAGTCCCCCGTGGCCGAAGGAGAGCGAGCGGCCGGCGGTGTCGTCGATGCGGGCGTCGTGGCCGGGGTCGTGGGTGTCGAGCCAGCCGCGGAGGTGGTCGTGCAGCTCCTGGGCGGTGCGCCACTCCTCGGCGGCGTAGGCCTCGATCTCGGCCCAGACGTCCTCCACGCGCCACCGGCGCAGCCGCCAGGTGCGCTCGTAGAAGCGGTGCTGGCCGTAGCGGGTCGCGACCTCGAGGAGGGCGTGGTCGGCGGGCGTCGAGGTGTGCACGGTGCCGCGCAGGTTGCTGCCCCGCACGATCGCCCACGCCTCGTAGGCCGCCGTGATCGTCGCGTGCGTGACGCCGGGCAGCCGCGCCGCGAGGCCGACGTACGGCGACCGCGCGGTCTGCGCCTGCACCGGCCCGGTGGCGTGCAGGGCACGGACCACGGCGTCGACGTCGCGCCCCTCGACCAGCGGGAACTGCCGCGCCAGCGACCGGGCCCCCAGCTCCTCCCAGGTCAGCGCGGTGCTCACGGAGACTGCCTGCGCAAGAACTTGCCGAAGTGCGGCACCGTGAAGGCGACGGTGCCGCGCTCGCCGGAGTAGACGAGGCCCTTCTTGATCAGCCCGTCGCGGGCGGGGGAGAGCGACTGCGGCTTGCGGCCGAGCGCGCGCGCGACCTCGGCGGTGGCCACGGCGCCGTCGCCGACCTGCTCGCCCAGGTCGGCCATGGCGACCATGTAGTCGCGCTCGGCGGGGGTGGCGCGCTCGTAGCGGGCCCCGAAGAAGCCGACCGCGAGCTCGGCCTCGGCCTCGGGCGCGGCCTGCACGACGTCGGCCCAGGTGATCGGGGAGCCGACCGCGGTGTCCCAGACGACCTTGCCGTAGGCCTGCACGAAGTAGGGGTAGCCGTCGGTGAGCCGGTAGAGCTCCTCGAGTGCCTCCCGCTCGTAGGTCGCGTCCTCGTCGGCGGCGGGCAGCGTCCACGCCCGCTCGGCCATCTCGCGGGGCAGCCGGTCGACCGCGACGTAGCGGAAGAGCCGCTCGGCGTAGGACTTGGAGGCGGCGAGTGCCGCCGGCAGGTGCGGCAGCCCGGCGCCGACCACGACCAGGGGCGCGCCCTGCTGGCTGATCTCGTGGCAGGCGCCGCACAGGGCGGCGAGCTCGTCGGTCGCGACGTCCTGCATCTCGTCGACGAAGAGCGCGATGCCCACGCCGAGGTCGCGGGCCAGCGAGCCGGCGTCGGTGAAGAGCTCGACCAGGTCGAGCTCGAGGTCGCCGGAGTCGGCGCGTCCCTTGACCGCGGCGACCTCGGTGGGGGGCTGCCATCGCGACCCGGTGGCCCGGGCGCCCTTGCGCTCCTCGAGGGTGGCGCGCAGCGCGAAGGCCTTGAGCACGCCGATCACCTGCTCGACCCGCTCGGGGTCGCGGTGGCGGTGGGCGACCTCGCGCAGGGCGGCGTGCAGCGCCTGCGCGAGCGGGAGGCGCAGCGACTGGTCGGGGCGGGCCTCGAGCTTGCCGGTGCCCCAGGCGCGCTGCACGGCGAGGCTGCGCAGGGCGTTGAGCAGCACGGTCTTGCCGACGCCCCGCAGCCCCGAGAGCACCAGGCTGCGGTCGGGGCGGCCTGCGGCGACGCGCTCGAGCACCACGCCGAACTGCTGCAGCTCGCGGTCGCGGCCGGCCAGCTCGGGCGGGCGCTGACCGGCGCCGGGGGCGTAGGGGTTGCGCACGGGGTCCACGATCGGACCGTATCGGGCTCTCTAGGTCAGAGGCTAGACATCGCTAGCGTGTCGTAGCGGCCAGTCCCGCGCTCAGCGTCGCGAGGAGCCCGGGCACCTCGTCGCGCGCCAGCCGGAAGGTTCCCAGGCACGCGTTGGCCCGCCACAGCGAGAGGACCACGATGTCGGCGCCGGTCTCGGAGGTCTCCCACCGCGCCACCAGGGCGCGATCGCGGCGGTCGGCGTCGAGGAAGCACGCCGTGCCCTCGGGCAGGTGAGCCTGGTGGACGGACGCGGCCATGCTCGATCATCGCTCGCCGCGACCCCGCTGACCAGGCCTGTCTGGTCCAGCCGTCGCGTCTCCGCGCGCAGTACCGTGGGCGCGTGCCTGAGCTGCCCGAGGTGGAGGCCCTGGTCGGCGACCTGTCGCGTCGCCTGGCCGGACGGGCCGTCGTGCGCGTCGACGTGGTGGCCTTCAGCTGCCTGAAGACCTACGACCCGCCCATCAGCGCCCTGGCGGGAGGGCTGATCGAGGGGGTGTCGCGGCACGGCAAGTTCCTCGACCTCGACGTGTCCGGCACCCACCTGGTGCTGCACCTCGCCCGCGCCGGCTGGATCCGCTGGAAGGACGAGCCGCCCGCCACGCCACCCCGGCCCAGCAGCAAGTCACCCCTCGCCGCGCGGATCCTGCTCTCACCGGGCCCCGACGGCGGCGGCGAGGCGGCCCTCGACGTGACCGAGGCCGGCACCCGCAAGAGCCTGGCCCTCTACGTCGTGCGCGACCCCGCCGACGTCGAGGGCATCGCCCGGCTCGGGCCCGACCCGCTCGTCGGCGACTTCACCATCGACACCCTGCGCGAGATCCTCGAGTCCGCGGGGCGGGCCCAGATCAAGGGCGTCCTGCGCCACCAGAGCAACATCGCCGGCATCGGCAACGCCTACTCCGACGAGCTGCTCCACGCGGCGCGCATGTCGCCCTTCAAGCCCGCCAACAGCCTCGACGACACCGAGCTCGAGACCCTCTTCGAGGCGATCCGGCGCGTGCTCGGCGACGCGGTCGCCCGCTCGAGGGGTCTGGCCGCCTCGGAGCTCAAGGGCGAGAAGAAGAGTCACATGGCGGTGCACGGGCGCGCCGGCCAGACCTGCCCGGTCTGCGGCGACACCGTGCGCGAGGTCAGCTTCGCCGACTCCTCGCTGCAGTACTGCGCCACCTGCCAGACCGGTGGCAAGCCGCTGGCCGACCGCCGGATG
>JBQGFI010000091.1:0-6785 GCA_052040065.1 Marmoricola sp. | reverse complement strand
CGGCTGCTGGAGCAGCCACTGCAGTCCCTCCGCGAGCGTGAGCGGCGTACGGCCCGTCGCGAGGAGCTCGGGGAGCGCCTCGTCGGGGCTCCAGCTGGCCAGGTGGTCGCCGCGGTCGAGACCGCCGAGGCGGTAGACGTCGGCGTCGGGCGGGGCGGCCTCCGGAATGGCGGCGAAGTCGTCGACGTCGGTCATGTCGACCACCACGAAGCCGGTCTGCTCGCGGTGACGCACGAGCGGGGCGAGGGCGGACGCCGGCGCGCACCGTGGGTGGACCACGAGCAGCTCGTCGTCACCGCCGGGATCGGTGCGGGCGGCGTCGCGGAGTGTGTCGGGGGGAGTCCCGCGAGGTCGGCGACGCCGAGGTGGATCAGCCTCTCGGCCTGGTCCGGCAGGGACGGAAGGGTGAGCACGGGCAAGGGCGACCTCCAGGTGACCTCGGTGTGGGGCGACCCCGCAACGCGGCGTCCTCGTCGATCCTTCCCACGACGCGGCGCGGGAGCACCCAGGGCTAGGCCAGCCGTCGGCCGGCGGTGATCTCCAGGGAGTTGTCCTGACGCAGAAGGGCGTGTCAGCCGGGTCGCGCAGCACGTGTCGGCCCACCGTAGGACGTGGGGCACTGTCGGTGGGCGGTGCTGTCATGACCCGATGGAGATCAAGCGCACCGTCATCGTGCTCGACGCCGTCGACCTCGCGGCCTCGAGCTCCTTCTGGGCCGGGGTCCTCGGCGGCACGGTCGACGCCGACGACGACTGGCACACCGTCGTGGTCGACGGGCAGCCCTACCTCGCGATCCAGGAGGCGCCCGACCACCAGCCGCCCCAGTGGCCCGACGGGGCTCCCCAGCAGATCCACCTCGACCTCTACGTCGACGACGTGACGACGGCGCACGAGGAGGTGGTCGACCGGGGCGCGACCGTGCTGCAGCAGCAGTACGCCGCCACCGATCCCGAGGGCTTCTGGGTCTACGCCGACCCCGCGGGGCACCCCTTCTGCCTGTGCTGGTGACCGCCTCAGGCGCCGGCGCCCCGTAGCCGGTGCCGCGCGCCCAGCCACGGCTTGACCCAGGTCATGTCCTCGGGCCGCAGGCGCTCGCCGCAGGCGCTGCAGGTCTCGGCGCGGGTGGTCTCCTGTCCGCACGACTCGTGCACCAGCGCCATGTGCCCCCCACCCGCGGGGGCGGTGGTGTGCCGCTCGGCCCACAGGGCGAGCTGCTGGAGCACGGGGAGCAGGTCGGTGCCGGCCTCCGTGGCGACGTAGCGCTGCCGGGTCCTGCCTGCGCGGGTGTAGTCGACGGTGGCGAGGAGGCCGGCCTCGCGCATCGTGCGCAGTCGCCGGCTGAGCACCGCCTCGGAGATGCCGAGGTGGTCGCGCAGGCCGTCGAAGCGGCCGTTGCCGTGGAGCACGTCGCGCATGATCAGCAGCACCCAGGGGTCGCCGAGCACGTCGAGCGAGCGGCGTACCGGGCACGGCGCGGCCGACCAGTCGGAGCGCAGCGGCATGGCGGGACCTCCCGGGGGACTGCTAGCGTGACGCGCGCATCATACTTCGTTGGAGAAAGTCTGATCGTGACGAACCTCGCGAGCGTCGGTCGCCGGCAGCGCGGCCGGCTGCACCCGGCCTGGGCGGTGGCGGCGGTGGCCTTCCTCGCGCTCGTCGGTGCCGCCGGCTTCCGGGCCGCGCCCGGGGCGCTGATCGTGCCGCTGCACGAGGAGTTCGGCTGGTCGACGAGCGTCATGTCGCTGGCCGTGAGCATCAACCTGCTGCTCTACGGCCTGACGGCCCCCTTCGCCGCCGCGCTGATGGACCGCTTCGGCGTACGCCGCGTGGTCGCCAGCGCGCTCACGCTCGTGGCCCTCGGCGCGGGCGGCAGCGTGCTCATGACCGCGTCGTGGCAGCTGCTCGTCACCTGGGGCGTGCTGATCGGGCTCGGCACGGGCTCCATGGCGCTGGTCTTCGCAGCGACGATCGCGCAGCGGTGGTTCACCCGCCGCCGGGGCCTGGTGATGGGGGTGCTGACGGCGGGGTCGGCCACCGGCCAGCTGGTCTTCCTGCCACCGGTGGCCTACCTCGCCGAGACCGCCGGGTGGCGCGTCGCGTCGCTCGTGGTCGCCGCCGGTGCGCTCGCCGTCGTCCCCGCCGTGTGGCTGGTGCTGCGCGACCACCCGGCCGACCGCGGCGTCGCCCCCTACGGCGCCGACGCGTCGTACGTCGCCCCGACCCCGGTCACCGGGAGCGCCGCGCGGCGTGCGCTGGAGGGACTGGCCTTCGCCTCGCGGCAGCGCTCGTTCTGGGCGCTCGCACTGGCCTTCGCCATCTGCGGCGCGACGACCAACGGCCTGATCGGGATCCACTTCATCCCCTCCGCGCACGACCACGGCATGGCGACGACGACGGCCGCGGGGCTGCTGGCCGTCGTCGGGATCTTCGACATCGCGGGCACCGTCGCCTCGGGCTGGCTGACCGACAAGGTCGACCCGCGGCTGCTGCTGGTGCTCTACTACGCCTTCCGCGGGATCGGACTGCTCCTGCTGCCGCAGCTGCTCTCCGACTCCGTGCACCCGAGCATGGTGCTCTTCATCGTGATCTACGGCCTCGACTGGGTGGCGACCGTGCCGCCGACCGCCGCGCTGTGCCACCAGGCCTTCGGGGAGCGCGGCACCATCGTCTTCGGCTGGGTCTTCGCCTCCCACCAGATCGGGGCCGGCGCGGCCGCACTCGGCGCGGGGATCGTGCGCGACACCTTCGGCAGCTACACCTACGCGTGGTGGGCAGGAGCGCTGCTGTGCGGGATCGCCGCCGTGCTGTCGATGGGGGTCCGTGGCGCCGCGGCACCGCAGGTCCGACACGATGGCGGGGCATCCGCACCCTCGTCGAAGGAGACCTCCTCATGACCAGCCAGCTGCTCCGCGTCGGTGACCGCGTCCCCCAGGTCGACCCGGGGGCGTTCGTCGCACCCGGTGCGGTCGTGGTGGGCGACGTGACGATCGCGGCCGGCGCGGGCATCTGGTACGCCACCGTGGTGCGCGCCGACACCTCGCCCGTCGTGATCGGCGAGGACACCAACATCCAGGACGGCTCGGTGCTGCACGCCGACCCCGACCACCCGCTGACCGTCGGACGGCGCGTGACCGTCGGTCACCGGGTGGTCCTGCACGGCGCGACCGTCGAGGACGACGTGCTGATCGGGATGGGCTCGGTGGTGATGAACGGCGCCCGCATCGGCACCGGGTCCATCATCGGCGCCGGCGCGGTCGTCACCCAGGGCACCGAGATCCCGCCCGGCTCGCTCGTGCTCGGCTCGCCCGCCAAGGTGGTGCGCGAGGTCCGCGACGCGGAGCGACCCATGATCGAGCGCGGCGCCAGCGGCTACGTCACCCGCGCCCAGGAGCACCGCTCCGCGACGCCGGTCGAGTAGCCGGCCTCAGCAGCAGCGGCCCTGCGTGCCCTGCTCGCGGTGGTCGTCGCGGTGCCGCTCGAACTGGCGCCGGGTCATCGGCGTACGGCCCTCGCGCGCGCAGCGGTCGAGGTAGTCGTCCCACTTCGACTCGCCGCTGAGCTGGCGGGCGTACCAGCGCACGCCCGCCAGCACCCGGCGTACGGGGCTGGTGGCGACGCCTGCGTCCGGGCTCACGAGCGCACCCGCTCCTGCTCCCACTCCGCGACCGCGGCCTTCTCCTCCTTGGTGGCGAAGAAGTCGCGGGGCGCGACGATCTCCGACGGGGTGGGCTCGACCTCGGTGGTCGGCAGCAGCCCGGCCCGCGCGGCCTTGACCCAGATGACGGCGGCGTTGGCGACGATCACGATGACCAGCAGCGCGAAGCTCGCCTGCAGGAAGCCGTTGACCGTGCTGTTGGTGATCACGGTGCCCATCTGGTCGAGGTCCTGCGCCGGGGCCAGCACCTCGCCGGCCTCACGGGCCGCCCGGAAGCGGTCGGCGTTCGCGAAGTAGCCGATCGCCGGCTCGCTGGAGAAGACCTTCTGGTAGCTCGCGGTCAGGGTGACCACGAGGTCCCAGGCGAGCGGCACCGCCGGCACCCAGACGTACTTCCACCAGCCGTGCTTGCAGAAGAGCGTGACGCACAGCGTCAGCGCGATCGCGGCCAGCAGCTGGTTGGCGATGCCGAAGAGCGGGAAGAGCTGGTTGATGCCGCCGAGCGGGTCGGTGACACCCACGTAGAGCATGTAGCCCCAGGCCCCGACCGTGATCGCGGAGGCGCCCCACGCGGCGGGCTTCCACGAGGTGTCGCCGAACTTGGGCCACACGTTGCCGATCGTGTCCTGCAGCATGAAGCGGCCCACCCGGGTGCCGGCGTCGACCGCGGTGAGGATGAAGAGCGCCTCGAACATGATCGCGAAGTGGTACCAGAAGGCCGACAGCCCGCCGCCGAAGGCCTCGCTGAAGATCAGCGAGATGCCGAAGGCGAGCGTGGGTGCGCCGCCGGTGCGCGAGACCAGCTCCTCCTCGACGCTCGCGGACGCCGCCGCGAGCTGGTCGGGGGTGATCGTGAAGCCCAGCGTGGAGACGAACTCCGAGGCGCCCTCGACGGTGCCGCCCGTGACGCCGGCGGGGGAGTTCATCGCGAAGTAGAGGCCCTGGTCGATGACGCACGCGGCGATGAGCGCGGAGATCGCGACGAACGACTCCATCAGCATGCCGCCGTAGCCGACCATGCGGACGTGGCTCTCCTTGGCCAGCATCTTCGGCGTGGTGCCCGAGGAGATCAGCGCGTGGAAGCCCGAGAGCGCGCCGCAGGCGATGGTGATGAAGAGGAAGGGGAACAGCTTGCCGGCGAAGACCGGTCCGGTGCCCTCGAGCGCGAAGTCGGTGACCGCCTGCGTCTGCAGCACGGGCGCCGCCAGGATCAGGCCGACCGCGAGCAGCGCGATGACGCCGATCTTCATGAAGGTGGAGAGGTAGTCGCGCGGGGTCAGCAGCATCCACACCGGCAGGATCGAGGCCACGAAGCCGTAGACGACCAGCGCGATCGTGAGCGTCTCGGGGGAGAGCGTCAGCGGCTCGGCGAGGCCGGAGCCGTCGACCCAGCCGCCGCCGATGATGGCGAGCAGGAGCAGCACCACGCCGATGCCGGTGACCTCCATGACCCGGCCGGGGCGCAGGTAGCGCAGGTAGAAGCCCATGAAGAGCGCGATCGGGATCGTCAAACCGATCGAGAAGACGCTCCACGGCGACTCGGCCATCGCGTTGACCACGACGAGGGCGAGCACCGCGAGCAGGATGATCATGATCGCGTAGACCGCGATCAGCGCGGCGATGCCGCCGACGGTGCCGATCTCCTCGCGGAACATCTGGCCGAGGCTCTTGGCGTCGCGCCGCATCGAGAAGAACATCACGACCATGTCCTGCACGGCCCCGGCGAAGATGACGCCGACGATGATCCAGATCGTGCCGGGCAGGTAGCCCATCTGCGCGGCGAGCACGGGCCCGACCAGCGGTCCGGCGCCGGCGATCGCGGCGAAGTGGTGGCCGTAGAGCACCCGTCGGTCGGTCACCTCGTAGTCGGTGCCGTCGGCCAGCCGCTCGGCCGGGGTCGCGCGGCGGTCGTCGAGCCGCAGCACCCGGTTGGCGATGAACTTGGAGTAGAAGCGGTAGGCGATGACGTAGGAGGCCAGCGCCGCGAAGAGGATCCACAGCGCGGAGACGTCCTCGCCGCGCGAGAGCGCGAGCATCGCCCACGAGATCGCGCCGACGACGGCGATGCCGCCCCAGATCGCCATCTGCAGGGGGGACATCCGCGTGCGGGGGGCGTCGGGAGACGCTCCTCCGGACGGTCGTGACGTGGTGTCGGTGGTCATGGTGCGCCTCCCGCATTCCGAGCTTGTGGGCGTCGTCACACTAAGGCACGCGGGTCGCCGGGCCCTTCGAGGCTCGCTGGCGCTCGCACCTCAGGGACCCGGGGAGCGGCTGGGGCGCTCGCACCTCAGGGACCCGGTCGCGGGTCCCTGAGGAGCGGAGCGTCTCGAAGGGCGTTGCCCCTACAGGCGGTTCCAGGCCTCGCTGAGCACGCCGCGCAGCGTCGACTCGATGAAGTCGAAGTGCTGCTGCTCGAGCACCAGCGGGGGAGCGAGCTGGATGACCGGGTCGCCGCGGTCGTCGGCGCGGCAGTAGAGGCCGGCCTCGAAGAGCGCGCCCGAGAGGAAGCCGCGCAGCAGGCGCTCGGACTCCTCGTCGGTGAAGGTCTCCTTGGTGGTCTTGTCCTTGACCATCTCGATGCCGTAGAAGTACCCGTCGCCGCGCACGTCGCCGACGATCGGCAGGTCCTTCAGCTTCTCCAGCGTGGCGCGGAAGTCGCCCTCGGTGGCGCGCACGTGCTCGTTGAGCTGCTCGCGCTCGAAGATGTCGAGGTTGGCCATGGCGACCGCGGTCGAGACCGGGTGGCCACCGAAGGTGTAGCCGTGGGCGAACATGTTGTCGCCCTTGGCGAAGGGCTCGAAGAGCCGGTCGGTGGCGATCATGGCGCCGAGCGGGGAGTAGCCGGAGGTCAGTCCCTTGGCGCAGGTGATGATGTCGGGCTGGTAGCCGTAGCGCTCCGCGGCGAACATGTGGCCGAGGCGGCCGAAGGCGCAGATGACCTCGTCGGAGACCAGCAGCACGTCGTACTCGTCGCAGATCTCGCGCACGCGTTGGAAGTAGCCGGGCGGCGGCGGGAAGCAGCCGCCGGAGTTCTGCACCGGCTCCAAGAAGACCGCGGCCACGGTGTCGGGGCCCTCGAACTCGATCGCCTCCGCGATCCGGTTGGCGGCCCACTGGCCGAAGGCCTCGA
>JBQGFI010000090.1:0-1806 GCA_052040065.1 Marmoricola sp. | reverse complement strand
CGCGGTCGGGGTCGGCGTGCAGCCGGGCCTCGTGGACCAACCGGGCCGCGCCCGCAGCCGACAGTTGGTCGAGCCGGTCGGGGACCGCGCAGAGCAGCCGGTCGGCATGGAGGGCGGCGTCCAGGTCCAGGTCGCGGGTCTCCCGCGAGATCGCTCGGGCGCGCCAGACCGGGATCCTGCCCTCACACATCAGCTCCCAGAGCCGCGGCAGCCGGAAGGCGAGCTCGAGGGTGTCGCCGAGCAGCTGCTGGGCGTGCTCGACCGGAAGACCCAGCGCCGCTGCCAGCTCCAGCGGCGCGGCTGCGGCGACCAGCGGAGCACCATCACCGGCCAACGGGACCGGACCGCCGACCCCGTCGCCGAGGACGAGTCCGTCGTCACCCCAACCGGCGTAGGCCGCATCGTCGGCGGCGGGGTGGAGCAGTGCCCACTGCAGCGCCAGACGGAGCTGGCGGACTTGGGCCTCCTGCTCGTCCGCGCGGGCCTCGACGAGCACGTCGAGGACCTGTCGCTCGGGGAGGTCAGGGCTGGGCTCCATGCATGAATTCTACGGTCGCACAAGCGTCAATAGAACAGGTGTTCGACATCTGTGGAGAACTTCCTGGGCGCGGGCGCCGGGCCCTTCGAGGCTCGCTGCGCTCGCACCTCAGGGACCCGGGGGCGGTGGCGCTCGCACCTCAGGGACCCGGATGCCTCGGGTGGTCGAGGAAGGCGCGCAGCGCCTGTCTCGAGACCCGGTGAGCAGGCGGCGTACGAAGGTCTCGAGACGGTTGCTCGACCGCCGGGAGGGCGGGGACGAATGTCCGGGAGGGAGCCGGGTATCGCGCTGCCGTGGACGTCCTCAGACCCGCCGCGTCGGCTGGCGGCACCAACACGCGCACGACGACCGTGGCCTCGGTCCCGGCGTCGCACGTCTACGTGCGGCACATCAGCGCCGAGCACGACGACGGCGTACGCCGGCTGCCCGACCCGCCGCCGGCCACCACCGCGGACCCCGAGCCGGGTCAGTGGTGGCCGCCGGCGATGCTGCACCCCGAGTGGGTGCGCCGCCACGACTTCGACGTCATGCACGTCCAGTTCGGCTTCGACGCCTGGGAGCCCGACTACCTCGAGTCGGTCGTCGACGCGGTGCAGGAGGAGGGGCGCGCGCTGGTCTACACGGTGCACGACCTGCGCAACCCGCACCACCGCACCCGCGAGCTCCACGACGCCCAGCTCGAGGTGCTGCTGCGCCGGGCGGACGCGCTGCTCACCCTGACCGACGGCGCGGCCGACGAGGTGCTCCGGCGCTGGGGCCGGCGGCCCCGGGTGCTCCCCCACCCGCACGTCGTCGACCTCGCCACGATGGCCGCGCGAGCGGCGGTCCCTCCGGCGCCGCGCGAGGGCTTCCGCGTGGGCCTCCACGTCAAGAGCCTGCGCGCCAGCATGGACCCGCTGGCGCTCCTGCCCGCGCTGCTGGAGGCGGTCGGCGAGGTGCCCGACGGCGTGCTGCAGGTCGACGGCCACACCGACGTGCTGACTCCGCAGGGCGCTCGGTACGAGCCCGAGCTCGCGCAGTGGCTGCGCGCCGCCGCCCGGGCGGGCGACGTCGACCTCCGGGTGCACGACTTCTTCAGCGACACCGAGCTCTGGGACTACCTCTCCTCGCTGTCGGTCTCGGTGCTGCCCTACCGCTTCGGCACGCACTCGGGGTGGCTGGAGGCGTGCCGCGACCTGGGCACGGCGGTGGTCGCACCGAGCTGCGGCTACTACGCCGAGCAGGGACCGGTGCACGGCTTCACGCTCGACGAGCACGCCTACGACCCC
>JBQGFI010000089.1:0-1792 GCA_052040065.1 Marmoricola sp. | reverse complement strand
CGAGGGCTACGAGCTGCCTCGCGAGGCCGAGGACGACATGTGGACGCTGTCGGAGCGGGAGCGGAAGAGCCTCGGCATCCAGCCGCTGCCCGGCAGCCTCCAGGACGCGATCGGCATCGCCGAGAACAGCGAGCTGCTCGCCGAGGCGCTGGGGGAGCAGGTCTTCGACTTCTTCCTGCGCAACAAGCGCAAGGAGTGGGAGGAGTACCGCATCCAGGTCTCTGCCTTCGAGCGCGACCGGATGCTCCCGGTCATCTGATGGCCGACCGCCCCACCAGCCGGTGGCCGACGGTCACCGGTCTCTGGGTCGGCGTCGCCAGCTGGTTGTACGCCGCGCTGGCCGCCTGGGAGGTCTGGGACAGGACCCGCGACCGGTTCGCGGTCGTGGACGATCCTGGCCTGGTGGCGTCCCCGGCGCTGGCCGAGGCGCTGGTCGACTGGACGGCCGCGGCGCTCGGACTGGCGCTGGTCGTCGCCGCGGTGTCGCTGGTGACCGGGCGGGCGCGGCGGGTCGCCGACCGGGTGCTCGCCGTGGGGCTCGGTCTCGGCGCGGTGCTGCTCTGGGCCGCCGAGCACCCGCGGCCGGCGGCGCCGGTCGCGGTGGGCGCGGTCGCCGTGGTCGTCGCGGTGTCGGCGCTGCTGCCCGAGCGTCCGGCGGAGGGGCGGCTGGCCGGCTTCCTGGGCCGGCTGGTGCTCGCGACCGTCGCGTTGCTGCTGGGCTGGGCGTGCGCCCACGAGATCGCCGAGCGCGACTGGCAGTTCTTCCTGTCGATCCCGGACGTCTACTGGCCCGGGCTGGGCATCGCGGTGCTGATGCTGCTCGCCGCCCTCCTCGGGCCGCTCCTCGGGCGGGCCCTGCCGCGCTGGCTCTTCGGGCTGCCCACGCTGCTGGTCGGGCTCGGCGTCCTGGCGCTGGGTGGGCTGCTGCTGCGGGAGGGCTACCTGCTCACCGGCCACGAGGAGGTCGAGCGCGGTTGGGACCTCGGCGGCGCGCCGGTCTTCCTGGGGGCTGGTCTCGCCGCCGGCGGCCTCGCCCTGCTTCGTCGTCGGCCCACCCTGGCTGTCGGTACCGTCGCGACGGCCGTGATCGTGATGCTTGCCGTCGTCTTCTCCGTCCCGACCGTCCGGAACAACTTCTGATGCGCGTCCTGGTCGTGGAGCACGAGGCGGCGTGCCCGCCCGCCCACGTCGGCACCTGGCTGGAGGAGGCCGGCGCCGAGCTCGAGGTCTGCCGGCCGTGGGCGGGCGACGCGCTGCCCGACCGGTTCGCGGCGTACGACGCGGTGGTGGTGCTCGGCGGGTCCATGGGCGCCGACGACGACGAGAGCCACCACTGGATCGGCCCGGTGAAGCAGCGGCTGCGCGACGCCGTGTCCGACGAGGTGCCGCTGCTGGGCATCTGCCTGGGCCACCAGCTGATCGCGTCCGCCCTCGGCGGCCGCGTGGTGCGCAACCCCGCCGGCCAGCAGGTCGGTGTGCTCGAGCTGGGCTGGTTGCCCGGATCAGCCGACGACGACCTCGTGGGCGAGGTGGCGGGCGGTCCGGCCCGCGGCGTGCAGTGGAACGACGACATCGTCGCCGAGCTGCCCGACGGCGCGGTCGCGCTGGCCCGCACCCCGGGCGACGAGGTCCAGGTGGCGCGGTACGCCAGGCGGGCGTGGGGCGTGCAGCTGCACCCCGAGGTCGACGAGCACGTCCTGAAGTCGTGGGCCGAGGGTGACCAGGTCGAGCACCAGGAGCGGGGACTCGACCAGGTGGCGCTGCTGGCGTCGGTGGCCGACGCCCGGCAGGA
>JBQGFI010000088.1:0-3069 GCA_052040065.1 Marmoricola sp. | reverse complement strand
GGCGGCCGCGCCCCAGGCCGGGCGCCTGGACGGGCCCGGAGACGGCGCGCCGCCTGGCACCGGCCCTGGTGTGGGCGGTGACAGGCGTCGCGGTCGTGGCCTTCACCGTGCTGCGCAACCTGCCCGCGGGGGCGTGGCTGCACAGCTGACGAGGCGACGAGGAGCCCGGCTCAGCTCTGGACGTCGAAGCTGTAGTCGAGGAACTGGTCGAAGGCCCCGGTGGCGAAGGCGATCCAGTAGGCGATCGCGATGACGACGCCGATGGCGCCGAGGACGATGCCCGTGGTGGCCATGCCACCGCCCTTGTACTGCTGGGGCGCGGCCTTGATCTGGTTCTTGCCCAGGATGCCGGTGATCAGCGCCGCGATGGCGAAGATCGGGATCGACCAGCAGAAGCACAGGACGACGCCGACGATGCCGGTGACCAGCGAGGTGATGGCCAGCGGCGAGTTCTTCTGGGGCTGCGGGTAGCCGCCGGGGGCGCCGTACTGCCCGGGCGGGGGAGGGGGCTGGCCCTGGCCGTACTGCTCCTGGCCGTACTGCCCGGGCTGGCCGCCGGAGGGCGGCTGCTGGCCGTAGGGCTCGCCGTAGGACGGCTGCGAGGGCTGCTGGCCACCCGGCGTCTGGCCGGGGTCGGGTTCGCCCGGTCCGGACGGGGGGTTGGGGTTGCTCATGGCTCGGCCTTTCCGAGATGGGCGTCATGGGATGCCCGGAATGTATCTGCCCGCGCGTGTGAGAGCCTTGAAGGCGCCCCACGAGTCGCCCCCAGTGCTGCTCCCGTCCTTCTCGAAGAGGTCCCGCATGTCCGTGCTCGACGACATCGTCGACGGGGTGCGCGAGGACCTCGCGACCCGGCGCCGGGTGCTCTCCGAGTCCGACCTGGGCGAGGCGGTGGCCGCCCAGCCGCCGGCGCTCGACCCCCTGCCGGCGTTCGCCGGCCCGGGCCTCTCGGTGATCGCGGAGGTCAAGCGCCGCTCGCCCAGCAAGGGCGCGCTCGCCGACATCCCCGACCCCGCCGCGCTGGCGGCGGCGTACGCCGCGGGCGGCGCCGACGCCATCTCGGTGCTCACCGAGGAGCGTCGCTTCGGCGGCAGCCTGCACGACCTGCACACGGTGCGCGCCGCCGTGCCGACACCGCTGCTGCGCAAGGACTTCGTCGTCGACGGCTACCAGCTGCTCGAGGCGCGTGCGGCCGGCGCCGACCTGGTGCTGCTGATCGTCGCCGCGCTCGACGACGCGCTGCTGCGCGACCTGCACCAGCAGGCGGCCGGGCTCGGCCTCACCGTGCTCACCGAGGTGCACGACGAGGCCGAGGTGGAGCGGGCGCTGGCCGTCGGCGCCCGGCTGGTCGGGGTCAACGCCCGCAACCTCAAGACGCTGCAGGTGCACCCCGAGACCTTCGCCCGGCTCGCGCGGCTGCTGCCCGACGACGTCGTGGCCGTCGCGGAGTCCGGCATCGCCGGCCCCGACGACGCGGCGGCGTACGCCGCGCAGGGGGCGCAGGTGGTGCTCGTGGGCGAGGCCCTGGTCAAGGACGGCGACCCCCGCAGCGCCGTCGCGGCGATGCGTGCCGTAGGAGGAGACAGATGACGACCACGATCGAGACCGGCGACACCGGGTCCGGGATCGGCCCCGACGAGACCGGCCACTTCGGCGACTTCGGTGGCCGCTTCATGCCCGAGGCGCTCATGGCGGCCCTCGACGAGCTGACCGTGGCGTGGCGCGAGGCCATGGCCGACCCGGCCTTCACCGGCGAGTTCGAGCGGATGCTGCGCGAGTACGCCGGCACCCCGAGCCTGCTCTACGACGCCACCAAGCTCTCCGAGCGGCTCGGCGCGCGGGTGCTGCTCAAGCGCGAGGACCTCAACCACACCGGGGCCCACAAGATCCGCAACGTCCTGGGCCAGGCGCTGCTGACCAAGCGGATGGGCAAGACCCGGGTCATCGCCGAGACCGGTGCCGGTCAGCACGGTGTCGCCACGGCGACGGCGGCGGCGTACCTCGGGCTGGAGTGCACGGTCTACATGGGCCAGGTCGACACCGAGCGGCAGGCGCTCAACGTCGCCCGGATGCAGCTGCTCGGTGCCGAGGTGGTGCCGGTGACCTCGGGCTCGCGCACCCTCAAGGACGCCATCAACGAGGCGATCCGCGACTGGGTCAGCACCGTCGACCACACCGCCTACTGCTTCGGCACGGCCGCCGGTCCGCACCCCTTCCCGGCGCTGGTGCGCGACTTCTGCCGCGGCATCGGCGACGAGGCCCGGGCGCAGTGCCTCGAGCTGACGGGCGGCCTCCCCGACGCCGTCGTGGCCTGCGTGGGCGGCGGCTCCAACGCGATCGGCATCTTCACCGCCTTCCTCGGTGACGAGGGCGTCGACCTGGTCGGCGTCGAGGCGGGCGGCGACGGGGTCGAGACCCTGCGCCACGCCGCGACGATCGGCGGCGGCACGCCGGGCGTGCTGCACGGCGCGCGCACCTACGTGCTGCAGGACACCGACGGCCAGACCAAGGAGTCACACTCGATCTCCGCGGGCCTGGACTACCCGGGGGTCGGACCGCAGCACGCGCACCTCGCCGACACGGGGCGGGCGACCTACATCGCCGCCACCGACGCCGAGGCGATGGACGCGATGGCGCTGCTCGCCCGCACCGAGGGGATCATCCCCGCGATCGAGACGGCCCACGCGCTGGCGGGGGTGCAGCGGCTCGCCGCCGAGCGTCCCGGCGCCACGTTGCTGGTCAACCTCTCGGGCCGCGGCGACAAGGACATGGGCACCGCCATCGAGTGGTTCGGCCTCGGCCAGGCGGCGGCCGACGGCACCCCCGAGCCGGCGACCGACGACCAGGTGGCGGAGGGCGCGAAGTGAGCACCTCCACCGCCTTCGAGAAGGCGCACGCCGACCAGCGCGCCGCCCTCGTCGGCTACCTGCCGGCGGGCTTCCCGGACGCCGCGGGCGCGGTCGAGGCGATCAAGGTGATGGTCGACCACGGCTGCGACGTCATCGAGATCGGGCTGCCCTACAGCGACCCGGTGATGGACGGCCCGACGATCCAGGCCGCCGCGCAGCG
>JBQGFI010000087.1:0-21634 GCA_052040065.1 Marmoricola sp. | reverse complement strand
TGCCGGCCCTTGCGGAAGACCTCGTCGAAGCGCGTCTCGTCGAGCTCGGGCCGGAAGTCCTCGCCCGGGGTGCCGACCTCGCAGTGCACCGGCCAGGAGTCGACGTAGTCCGGCTCGCTGGACCAGTGGTCGCCCGGGTCGACGTGGTGGTCCTTGGTGGCGACCACCGCGTCGTACCCGTGGTCGCCCGCGAGCAGGGCCGCGACCTTCCCCGCCACGGCGGCGCCTCCCTTGACGGGCAGCGAGCCTCCCTCGCAGAAGTCGTTCTGCACGTCGACGACGATCAGTCCGCGGGTCATGCGACGAGGCTAGTCCCGGTCGACGCGCGAACCGCGCGCGGCGACGACGGCTCAGGCCTCGCCCACGAGCAGCGTCTCGATCACGGGCTCGCCCTTGGAGAGCTGGCGGGCGATGGGCGGCAGCTCCTCGCGGACGCGCAGGTGCCGGTCGCGGGCGACGTCGAGCGGCTCGCGCCAGATCGCCTCGCCGTCGCGGACCAGCGGCTCGAGCAGGGCGCGGGCGTCCTGCTGCTCGTGGTCGGGCCGGCCGACGCCGACCACCTCGGCGACGGCGTGCCCGTCGGGGCCGCGCCGTCGCAGGGCGTACTTGCGGCCGCCGATCGAGACCTTGCCCGAGCTGTGCTTGGCCACCGACTCCAGCCGGCCGCCGTCGTCCTCGCGCGCGACGAGCTTGTAGACGAAGCCGCAGGTCGGGGCGCCGCTGCCGGTGACCAGCTCGGTGCCGACGCCGTAGCCGTCGACGGGGGCCGAGGCCAGCCCGGCGATCGCGAACTCGTCGAGGTCGGAGGTGACGATGATGCGGGTGTCGACGGCGCCGAGGTCGTCGAGCTGGGCGCGCACCTCGTGCGCGAGCATCCCGAGGTCGCCGGAGTCGAGACGCACGGCGCCCAGGCCCGGGCCGGCGAGCTCGACCGCGCGGCGTACGGCGCCGGCGACGTCGTAGGTGTCGACGAGCAGGGTGGTGCCGGCGCCGAGCGAGCTCAGCTGGGCCCGGAAGGCGTCCTCCTCGGTGTCGTGCAGCAGCGTGAAGTAGTGAGCGCTGGTGCCCGTGGAGGGGACGCCGTAGAGCCGCCTGGCCATCAGGTTGGAGGTGGCGGTGAAGCCCCCGACGTACGCCGCGCGGGCGCTGGCGACGGCCGACCACTCGTGGGTGCGGCGGGCGCCCATCTCGATGCACGGGCGACGCCCGGCCGCCCAGGTCATGCGCGAGGCCGCGGAGGCGATCGCCGAGTCGTGGTTGTAGATCGAGAGGAGCACCGTCTCGAGCAGCACGGCCTCGGCGAAGCTCGCCTCGACGACGAGCACGGGGGAGAAGGGGAAGTAGACCTCGCCCTCCCGGTAGCCCCACACGTTGCCGGAGAAGCGGTAGTCGGCGAGCCAGGCCAGGGTGCGGGCGTCGACGAGGCGCTGGTCCTCGAGGAAGGCCAGCTCGGCGTCGCCGAAGTGGAAGCGCTCGATCGCGTCGAGCGCGCGTCCGACCCCGGCGACCACGCCGTAGCGGCGTCCCTCGGGGAGCCGGCGGGGGAAGAGCTCGAAGAAGGAGCGCCGGTGCGCGGCTCCGGAGGCCAGTGACGCCTGGAGCATGGTGAGCTCGTAGTGGTCGGTCAGCAGCGCCGTCGGGGCGGGGTCCGGCTGCGGCGCGGGGGCGGAGCCCGGGGCAGTGGTCACCGGGTCAATCTAGGCCGTGGGGGGCGCTCGTCCCCGGGTGCGGGGCGCCCCGCCCCGCCGTCGCCGTGCGCGGGCCTGTGCACAATGGGCCCGTGTCCACCTCACCGGTCGAACTGGACGAGCCCGAGTTCGCCGACCTCGCGCAGACCGCGACGCCGTGGGTGACGATCGTGTGGAACGACCCGGTCAACCTGATGTCCTACGTGACGTTCGTCTTCCAGAGCTACTTCGGCTACCCCAAGCGCAAGGCGGAGAAGCTGATGATGGAGGTGCACGAGGACGGCCGGTCGGTGGTCTCCACCGGGTCCCGCGAGGAGATGGAGCGCGACGTGCAGGCGATGCACGAGTTCGGCCTGTGGGCCACCCTGCAGAAGGCCGACCAGCCGTGAGTGCCGGGTTCCGGCGGCACCGGCGCAGCGGCGCCGCGCTGGCGACCTTCACCGTCTTCGAGGCCGACCTGCTGCGCTCGCTGGCCGCCCAGCTGATCGAGCTGCTGCGCCACGAGGAGGCGACCCCCGCGGCGGGCGACCCGCTGGAGCAGCTGCTCGACTTCAGCGGCCCCACCACCGCGCCCGACGACCCCGTGCTCGCCCGGCTCTTCCCGACGGCCTACCCCGAGGACGAGGAGGCCGCGGCCGACTTCCGTCGCTTCACCGAGTCGGCGCTGCGCGAGGGCAAGGCGGCGGGGGCGAGCGCCGTGATCGACGCGCTCGAGGAGGCCGGGCTCACCCCCGAGCCCGAGGACGGCGTCTTCATCGACGTCGAGCTCGACGCCGCCGCGACGATGACCTGGCTGCGGGCCTTCACCGACATGCGGCTGGCCATCGCGACCCGCCTGGGCATCGAGGACGACGACGAGGCGCGCTGGGCCGAGCTCGACGACGACGACCCGCGCGCCCAGGTGCACGACATCTACGACTGGCTCGGCTTCCTGCAGGAGACCCTGGTCCGTAGTGCGGCCTGACGCCGGCCCCCAGACGCAGCACCCCTAGGCTTGAGCAGTGCTCACGCTGACCACCGAGATCCGTGACCGGATCGTCGCCCACGCCAAGCGGGACCACCCCGACGAGGCCTGCGGCATCGTCGCGGGTCCCGAGGGCAGCGACCGGCCCGAGCGGCTGGTCGAGATGGTCAACGCGGCGGGTTCGCCGACCTTCTACGAGTTCGACTCCACCGAGCTGCTGGCGCTCTACAAGCAGATGTGGAGCAACGACGAGGAGCCGGTCGTGGTCTACCACTCGCACACCGCGACGGAGGCCTACCCCAGCCGCACCGACATCGGCCTGGCCAGCGAGCCGGGGGCGCACTACGTGCTGGTCAGCACACGCGAGCACGGGAATAGCGAGGGACCTGTGGAGTTCAGGTCGTATCGCATCATCGACGGCGAGGTGACCGAGGAAGAGGTCACGCTCGTGGAGAGGTACTGAGCATGGCGATCGACGTCCGGATCCCGACCATCCTGCGCACCTACACCGGCGGCGCCAAGGAGGTGCAGGGCAGCGGGGGCACCCTCGCCGACCTGATCGACGACCTGGAGGCGAACCACCCCGGCCTGAAGGACCGTCTCGTGGAGGTCAAGGACGGCAGCGACGACCTGCGTCGCTTCGTCAACCTCTACGTCAACGACGAGGACGTCCGCTTCACCGGCGGCCTCGGCACGGAGCTCTCCGACGGCGACCAGGTCGTCGTGCTGCCGGCCGTCGCCGGCGGCTGACGGTCCGGCCACGGTGAGGTTCGACAACCTGCTCGACTCCGTCGGCGGGACCCCCCTGGTGGGCCTGCCGCGGCTCTCGCCGTCCCCCGACGTGCGCCTGTGGGCCAAGCTGGAGGACCGCAACCCCACCGGCTCCATCAAGGACCGCCCGGCGCTGCGGATGATCGAGCAGGCGGAGAAGGACGGCACGCTGCGTCCGGGCTGCACCATCCTCGAGCCCACCTCCGGCAACACCGGCATCTCGCTGGCGATGGCGGCCAAGCTCAAGGGCTACCGGATCGTGTGCGTGATGCCGGAGAACACCTCCGAGGAGCGCCGGCTGCTGCTGCGCATGTGGGGCGCGGAGATCGTCTCCTCACCCGCCGCGGGCGGCTCCAACGAGGCCGTGCGCGTCGCCAAGCTGGTGGCGGCCGAGCACCCCGACTGGGTGATGCTCTACCAGTACGGCAACGAGGCCAACGCGCTCGCGCACGAGGAGGGCACCGGGCCCGAGCTGCTCGCCGACCTCCCCGAGATCACCCACTTCGTCGCCGGGCTCGGCACGACCGGCACCCTGATGGGCACCAGCCGCTTCTTCCGCGCCCACAAGCCCGAGGTCCGCATCGTCGCGGCCGAGCCGCGCTACGGCGAGCTGGTCTACGGCCTGCGCAACCTCGACGAGGGCTTCGTCCCCGAGCTGTACGACGAGTCGCTGATCGACGCGCGCTTCTCGGTCGGTCCCCGCGACGCCGTGCGGCGCACCCGCGAGCTGCTGGAGCAGGAGGGCATCTTCGCCGGCATCTCCACCGGCGCGATCCTGCACGCGGCCCTCGGCCAGGCGGCCAAGGCCGTCAAGGCCGGCGAGCGCGCCGACATCGCCTTCGTGGTCTGCGACGGCGGCTGGAAGTACCTCTCCACCGGCGCCTACGAGGGCACCGTCGACGAGGCGGAGGAGCAGCTCGAGGGCCAGCTGTGGGCGTGAGCCGCGGCGTGGTCGCGAGCCGGCCCCGGAGGCGGTCATGGACCTGCTGATGGTCGGCGTCGCCGGGCTGTGCGGCGTGGCCGCCGTCGGCCTGGTGGTCGAGATGGTCCGCAACCGGCAGCCGGGCGGCCTGCTGCTCGACTTCCTCGGCCTGGTCGCCGCGAGCGTGCTCGTGGTCACGGTCTGGGGCGTGGTGAGGCTCTTCGGCGACCGCGGCGACGTCCCGGTCTGGGAGTACCTGGGCTACCTGCTGCTGGTGCCGTTCTGCATCCCCGCCGGCATCGTCTGGTCGCACGGCGAGAAGTCGCGCGGCGGCACCGCCGCCCTGCTCGTGGCCGTGCTCGTGGTGCCCTTCCTGCTGCTGCGGCTGCACGACATCTGGGCGGCGGGCACGTGAGCGGCGCGCGCCGCGCCACCGAGCTGCGCACCGGCTGGGGCCGCACGCTGGTCTTCGTCTACGGCGTCTTCGCCGTCGCGGCCACGGCGCGCTCGTCCTACCAGCTGCTCACCAAGGCCTCCGAGGCGCCCGTCGCCTACGTGCTCTCGGCGGTGGCGGCCGTGGTCTACGTGCTGGCGACCTATGCGCTGGCGACGGGTCGCCGGCGGCTCGCCTGGTCGGCGGTCGGCGTCGAGCTGGCCGGCGTGCTGGTGGTGGGCACCGTGACGCTGCTCGACCGGGCCGACTTCCCCGACGCCACGGTGTGGTCGGGCTTCGGCGCGGGCTACGGCTACGTGCCGCTGCTGCTCCCGGTCGCCGGGATCTGGTGGCTGTGGCACTCCTCTCGTTCCGCGCACGAGGACGCGACGGCGACTAGCGTGTCCTCCCGTGAGTGACGCGCCGATCGGGATCTTCGACTCCGGGTTCGGGGGCCTGACCGTCGCCCGTGCGGTGATGGACCAGCTGCCCCACGAGTCCGTGGTCTACCTCGGCGACACCGCGCGCCAGCCCTACGGTCCGAAGCAGATCGGCGAGGTCCGCGAGTACGCCCTGGAGTGCCTCGACCACCTGGTCCAGCAGGGCGTCAAGGCGCTGGTGATCGCCTGCAACTCCGCCAGCGCCGCGGTGCTCCGCGATGCTCGCGAGCGCTACGACGTCCCCGTCGTCGAGGTGATCCTGCCGGCGGCCCGGCGCGCGGTGGCCGCGACGCGGTCGGGGGAGGTCGGCGTGATCTGCACCCGCGCCACCGCCCAGTCGCTGGCGTACGCCGACGCGCTGGCGGCGGTGCCCGGCGTCCGGCTGCACACGCAGGTGTGTCCTCGCTTCGTCGACCTCGTGGAGCAGGGCGTGACCAGCGGTCCCGAGCTGCTGGCCGTCGCGCACGACTACCTCGACCCGCTGGCGGCCGTGGGTGTCGACACGCTGATCCTGGGCTGCACCCACTACCCGCTCCTGACCGGCGTCATCTCCTTCGTGATGGGGGAGCAGGTGACGCTGGTGAGCAGCGCCGAGGAGTGCGCCAAGGACGTCTACCGCACGCTGCTCGAGCACGGGCTGGAGCGCCCCGACGACGCCACGGCCACGCACACCTTCCTGACCACCGGCCAGCCGGAGGAGTTCGCGTCCGTCGGGCAGCGCTTCCTGGGGCCGGAGCTGCAGCGGGCCACGCAGTACGTGGGGGCGTGGGTGTCGGCATGAGGCTCACCGTCGTCGGCTGCTCCGGCTCCTACCCCGGGCCCGGGTCCTCGGCCAGCTGCTACCTCGTCGAGGCCGACCACGCCGGCCGCACCTGGCGGATCCTGCTCGACCTCGGCAGCGGGGCACTCGGCACGCTGCAGTCGCTGACGGACGCCAAGGGCATCGACGCGGTCTTCCTCTCCCACCTGCACGCCGACCACTGCCTCGACCTGTGCGGCTACTACGTGATGCGCAAGTACCACCCCGACGGCGCGCTGCCGCGGATCCCCGTCTGGGGCCCCGCCGACACCGCCGGCCGGATGGCGCGCGCCTACGACCTCGACCCCGACCCGGGGATGACCGAGGAGTTCGACTTCCGGCCCTACGGCACCACCGCCATCACCTTCGGGCCCTTCTCCGTGATCGCCAGGCGGGTGGTGCACCCCGTGACGGCGTACGCGCTGCGGGTCACCGCCGACGGCCGCTCGCTGGCCTACTCCGGAGACACCGGCGTCTGCCACGGGCTCGACGACACCGCACGCGACGCCGACCTCTTCCTGTGCGAGGCGTCCTTCCTCGAGGGCGCCCCCAACCCGCCCGACCTGCACCTCACCGGGGCCGAGGCCGGCCGCACCGCCGCCGGCGCCGGCGCACGTCGCCTGGTGCTGACGCACGTGCCGCCCTGGCACGACCAGGCGACGGTCCGGGCCGAGGCCGAGGCCGAGTACGACGGCGTCATCGACCTGGCCGCTCCGGGTCAGGTCTACGACCTCTAGGCGGGCTCCTCAGGACTCGGGCGCCGCGGCGAGCACCGCGATGGCGATCTGCACCCGGTTGTCGACCCGGAGCTTGGTGAAGAGCCGGGAGATGTGGGTCTTCACCGTCGGCACGCTGAGGTGCAGCTCGCGGGCGATGTCGGAGTTGGAGAGCCCGCGGGCGATGGCCTGCGCGACCTCGCGCTCCCGGTCGGTCAGCGCGGCCAGGCGGTCGCGGGCCGCGGCGGCCGCCGCGTCGGGCTGGGTGGCTCCGAGGTGCTGCACCTGCGCGATCAGCTGACGGGTCACGCTGGGGGAGAGCATCGGCTCACCCCGGGCGACGCGGCGCACGGCGTCGACGATGCGGTCGGGCGGGGTGTCCTTGAGCAGGAAGCCCGCCGCCCCCGCGGCGAGCGCGCGCACGACGTGCTCGTCGGCGTCGAAGGTGGTCAGCACGACCACCGCCGGGGGATCGGGCGCCGCGAGCAGGCGCTCGGTCGCCTCGAGCCCGTTGAGCCTCGGCATCCGGATGTCCATCAGCACGACGTCGGGCTGCTCGCGGGCCACCACCTCGAGCGCCTCCGCGCCGTCGGCGGCCTGGGCGACGACCTCGAGGTCGCGGGCACCGCCGAGGATCAGCGCGAGGCCCGAGCGCACGAGCGGGTCGTCGTCGACCAGCACCAGCCGGGTCACTCGGGCCACGGGAGCCTCACCTCCAGCACGAAGTCTCCTCCCTCGACGGTCGAGCGCAGCGTGCCACCGCTGAGCTCGGCACGCTCGGTCAGGCCGACGATGCCGAAGCCGCCCCCGCCCGAGCGAGGCCCCCACGCGGGCAGCGGGTTGACCACCGAGACCGTGAGCCCGCACCCGGGTGCCCCGGAGAGTCGCACCGTCGCGTGCGCCGCGGGGGCGTGCTTGCGCACGTTGGTCAGCCCCTCCTGGACCACGCGGTAGGCCGTGCGGGCGACGCCGGGCGGCACGGCGGTGTCGGGAGGCAGGTCCTGCACCAGCCGGACCCGCGCGCCGCCGGCCCCCGCCTCGGCCACGAGCGCCTCCACGTCGGCGAGGGTCGGGGGCGGCTGGTCGGGGGCGACCTCCCCCTCGTCGCCGCGGAGCACGCCGAGCACCGAGCGCAGCTCGCTCATGGCGAGCTGCGCGTTGTCGAGGATCACCTGCGCGCTCTGCGACACCTGCCCGCGGTCGAGGTCCTCGCGGAAGCTGAGCGCGCCCGCGTGCATCGTCACCAGCGAGATCCGGTGTCCCAGCACGTCGTGCATCTCCCGCGCGATGCGCTGCCGCTCGGTGGCGCGCGCCTGCTCCACGCGCAGCGCCTGCTCGGACTCCGCGCGCTCGACCCGGTCGCGCAGCGACCAGAGCAGCTCGCGGCGGGACCCGGCGTACATGCCGGCCATGAGGAAGGCGACGACGATGACGGCGTTGAAGCTGAGCGTGAGCCACCACGGGTCGGTGCCCGCCCCGGGGCTGGTGGCGGCCCAGAGCTGCGCGCAGGCCACCGAGAGCACGCCGATGCCGACGACCTCGGCCCAGCGTCTCCGCGTGGCCAGCGAGATCACGGCGAGGATGCCGGGGCCGGCCGCCGCCGCGGAGGCGATGCCGACCAGCGTCAGCCCGACGGCGACGGCGCGGGGGTAGCGGCGTCGCCAGGCGACCACGACGAAGGAGACGACGCCGAGGAGCAGGTCGACGACGAGCACCGCCTCGCTCCCGGCCGGGGCCTCGGAGACGGTGAGGCCGAAGGCGGTCAGCGACACGGCGAGCATGAGCAGGTAGCGCCAGGTGTGGCCCCACACGCTCAGCCGTGGCTGCCACGGAGCGTCGGCGGGGGCACGGTCGGTGGGCACGCTCCCACCCTAGGAGCGGCGCGCGGCACGCGGCATCGTCCCGCAGGCGCGCCGGAGCCGCGGAGCGTCGTACTTTGGTCGCGCGACCAGAGCCTCCGGACCGACGCGCGGGAGGGCCTGCGCCGGTCAGGGTGGGGGCATGCGTTCAGGAAGGAATCCTCGATGATCCAGCTCGACCACGTCTCCAAGCGGTACGGGAGCTTCACAGCGGTCGACGACGTGTCGTTCACCGCTCGCCCCGGCCGCGTCACCGGCTTCCTCGGCCCCAACGGCGCCGGCAAGACCACCAGCATGCGCATCATGGTCGGCCTGACCCACCCCGACCAGGGCAGCATCACGATCGGTGGTCACCGCTACCACGACATCCCCAACCCCGCCCGGCACGTCGGCACGCTGCTCGACGCGTCGGCGCAGCACGCCGGCCGCACCGGCCGGGAGGTGCTGCGGCTGACGGCCACCACCATCGGCGTCGGCGCCGACCGCGTCGAGGAGATGCTGACCCTCGTCGGCCTCAACGGCACCGAGGCCAAGCGCCGGGTGCGCAACTACTCGCTGGGTATGCGGCAGCGGCTCGGCATCGCCAACGCCCTGCTGGGCGACCCGTCGGTGCTGGTCCTCGACGAGCCCGCCAACGGTCTCGACCCCGCGGGCATCCACTGGATGCGCGGCCTGCTGCGCTCCTTCGCCGCCCAGGGCGGCACCGTGCTGCTCTCCTCCCACCTGCTGCACGAGGTGGAGATGATCGCCGACGACATGGTGCTGATCGGGCGCGGCAAGATCGTCGCCCAGGGCACCAAGGCCGAGCTGCTGCAGACCCGCGGGTCCTTCGCGCGCGCCGAGCAGCCGGAGGCGCTCGCCACCGCGCTGCGGGAGGCCGGGATCGATGCCGTCACCTCCGGCGACCACGGCGTCCGCGCCGAGTGCGACCCGGTCGAGATCGGCCGGGTCGCCGCGCGCGCCGGCGTGGTGCTCGTCGAGCTCCGCCCGGCCGACGGCGCCGGACTGGAGGAGATGTTCCTCCAGCTCACCGCGGGCGACGCCCGCGAGCAGGTGGGCTCCCCGCCCGCACCCCAGACCGACCCGACCGCCTCGACCGCCGGAGCGCCCCGATGAGCACCACGACCGCGACCCCCGAGTCCCGCACCACGCTCGACCTCTCGCAGACCAAGCCGATCTCCTTCCTCACCCAGCTGCGCGTCGAGCTCCGCAAGAGCTACGACACCCGCGCCGGGCTGTGGCTGCTGATCGTCATCGCCGCCTTCGCCGCGCTCGCCATGGGCATCGTGGTGGCGGTCGGACTCACGCAGGCCGACTTCGAGCCGGAGTTCGGCACCTTCTTCTCCACGACCAACTACACGACGGCCGTGCTGCTGCCGGTGCTCGGCATCATGCTGGTCACCAGCGAGTGGAACCAGCGCACCGCGATGGTCACCTTCACCCTCGAGCCGCGCCGCACCCGGGTGGTGCTGGCCAAGCTGGTCGCGGGGCTGCTCCTGGCCCTGGTCGTCGCCGTGGTGGCCACCGCCATCGCCGCGATCTGCAACGTGCTCTACGGCCTGCTCTCGGGTGACGGCGCCTCGTGGAGCCTGGGCGAGGTCTCGGTGCCCGGCTTCCTGCTGCTGCAGACGATCGGCATGCTCTCGGGCTTCGCGCTGGCCGCGCTCTTCCTCAACACTGCGGCCGCGATCGTGGTCTTCTTCCTCTACTCCTTCGTGCTCCCGCCGGTCTTCCTGCTGGCCGCGGCGCTGCTCGACTGGGTGCGCGACATCCAGCCTTGGATCGACTTCAGCGCCGCGCAGGGTCCGCTCTTCGACTGGAGCATGGAGGGCGAGGACTGGGCGCACCTCGCGGTCTCCGGCACGATCTGGCTGCTGCTCCCGCTCGCGATCGGCGTCTGGCGGGTGCTGCGGGCGGAGGTCAAGTAGCCACCCTCTAGGGTCGCCGGCATGACTTCGCGTGCTGACGGCCGGGCCGACGACCAGCTCCGCCCCGTCCGGGTCACCCGCCACTGGCAGGACCACCCGGCGGGGTCGGTGCTGGTCGAGTTCGGCCGCACCCGCGTGCTGTGCGCCGCCTCGGCGTCGGAGGGGGTCCCGCGCTGGCGCAAGGGCTCGGGGCTCGGCTGGGTGACGGCGGAGTACGCCATGCTCCCGTCGGCCACCAACACCCGCTCCGACCGCGAGTCGGTCAAGGGCCGCATCGGAGGACGCACCCACGAGATCTCCCGGCTGATCGGCCGCTCGCTGCGCGCGGTGATCGACTACCAGGCGCTGGGGGAGAACACCATCGTGCTCGACTGCGACGTGCTCCAGGCCGACGGCGGGACCCGCACCGCGGCCATCACCGGGGCCTACGTCGCCCTCGCCGACGCCGTCTCCCACCTGCGGACGCAGGGCGCGCTCGCCGGCGACCCGCTCACCGGGTCGGTCGCCGCCGTATCCGTCGGCATCATCGACCGGCTGCCGCGGCTCGACCACCCCAACGAGGAGGACGTGCGCGCCGAGACCGACATGAACGTCGTGATGACCGGGCAGGGCAGCTTCGTGGAGGTGCAGGGCACCGCCGAGGGCGCGGCCTTCGACCGTCGCGAGCTCGACGGCCTGCTCGACCTCGCGGTCAAGGGCTGCGCCGACCTGACGCGCATCCAGCAGCAGGCGCTCTCCGATGGCTGAGGCAGCCCGCCTGGTGGTCGCCTCGCGCAACGCCGGCAAGGTCGCCGAGATGCACCGGCTGCTGCTCGAGCACGTCCCCGCCGTCGAGGTGCTCGGGCTCGCCGACGTCGCGGCGTACGACGAGCCGGTCGAGGACCAGCCGACCTTCGAGGGCAACGCCCTGCTCAAGGCGCGGGCGGGGGTCGCCGCGACCGGCCTGCCCTGCATCGCCGACGACAGCGGGCTGTGCGTCGACGCGCTGCAGGGGATGCCCGGGGTGCTCTCGGCGCGGTGGTCCGGTCCGCCGAAGTCCGACGAGCGCAACAACCGGCTGCTGCTCGACCAGCTCGCCGACGTGCCGGCGGAGCGGCGCGGGGCGGAGTTCCGCTGCGCGGTCGCCTGCGTGCTGCCCGACGACCGCACGGTCGTGGTCGAGGGCGTGATGCGGGGACGTGTCATCACCGAGCTGCGCGGCGACGGCGGCTTCGGCTACGACGTGCTCTTCGTGCCCGACGACCAGGACGGCGACCTCACCTCCGCGGAGATGACGCCGTCGCAGAAGGACGCCGTCTCCCACCGGGGCCGCGCGCTGCGCGAGATCGCCCCGCAGGTCGCACGGCTGCTGACGTCGTAGGGCGCCCTCAGGCGGATGCGCGGGCCACGGCGGTGCGCCGGACCAGCAGCGAGCCCCAGGCGACGGCGAAGGCGAACATGAAGAGCGAGTAGACCGCGGCGGGCACCGACGCCCGGGTGCTGCCCAGCACCTCGACGGCGACGAAGATCGCCAGCGTCGCGTTGTGGACGCCGATCTCCATCGACGAGGCGATCGCCTGGGGGACGCCGACGCCGAGCGCGCGCGGCACGGCGTACCCCACGACCAGGCTGGTGGCGCAGAAGACGGCGCAGGCGAGCCCGACCGAGGCGAGGTAGCCGACGACGTCCTCGCGCTGGTCGAGCAGGATGCCGAGCACCAGCACGCCCAGCACGACCGCCGAGCCGACGCGGACCGGGCGGTCCATCCGCTCGGCGAAGTCGGGGCGCCGGGCGCGCACCACCATCCCGACCACCACCGGCACCAGGATGATCGCGAAGACGCTGAGCACCTCGCCCGGCGGCAGCGACACCTCGCCGCCGAGGTCGAACCACGAGATGGCGAAGCCGGTGATGAGCGGCAGCGTCACGAAGGCGATCACGCTGTTGATCGCGGTCAGCGTGATGTTGAGCGCGACGTCGCCGTGGAAGAGGTGGCTGAAGAGGTTGGCCGTGGTGCCGCCGGGGGACGACGCGAGCAGCATCATGCCGACCGCCAGCAGCGGCGGCAGGTCGAGCGCGAGCACCAGCCCGAAGCAGAGGGCGGGGAGCAGCACCAGCTGGCACACCAGCGCCACGACCACGGCCCGCGGGTGCCGCGTGACGCGGCGGAAGTCCTCGAGCGTGAGGTCGAGCCCGAGCCCGAACATGATGACGGCCAGCGCCAGGGGCAGTCCGACCGTGGTGAGCGCGCTGTCCATGGCCGGACTGTAGTGACCTCAGAGGGTGACGACGACCTTTCCTCCGGGGTGCCCCTCCTGCGAGTGGCGGTGCGCCGCCGCGATGTCGTCGAGCGGGTACGTCGCCGCGACGCGCACGCGCAGGCGGCCCGCGTCGGCCAGTCCGGCCAACGCCTCGAGCCCCTCGCGGTCGGGGCGCACGAAGACGTAGGTGCCGCCGAGGTCCCTGACGGCCGGGTCGATGACCGAGACGATCCGGGTGCCGCCCTCGACCTGCTGCGGAGCGTCCTCGAGCGCGTCGCCCCCGACCAGGTCGAGCACGGCGTCGACCTTGCCGCTGCCGGCGGCGAGCTGCTCGCTGATCGGCCCGGCCGTGTAGTCGAGCACCTCGTCGGCCCCGAGCTCGCGCAGCCAGTCGTGGGCGCCGGCGCTCGCCGTCGCGACCACGTGGGCGCCCAGCGCCTTGGCGATCTGCACGGCCAGGTGGCCGACCCCACCGGACGCGGCGTGCACGAGCACCCGGTCGTCGTCGGTGACCTCCAGCCCCTCGGTGAGGGCCTGGTAGGCGGTCAGCCCGGCCAGCGGCAGCGCCGCGGCCTCCTCGAAGGAGAGCGACGCGGGCTTGCGGGCCAGGGTGCGCTCGGGCGCGGCGACCAGCTCGGCGGAGGTGCCGAGCGCGACGTCGTCGCGGCGCACGTAGCCGTAGACCTCGTCGCCGACCTCGAGACCGCTGCGCACGGCCGGTCCGACGGCCTCGACCACGCCGGCGACGTCCCAGCCGGGGACGATCGGCAGGTGGTGCGGCAGCGCCGCGCGCAGGTAGCCCTCGCGCACCTTCCAGTCGACCGGGTTGACGCTGGTGGCGCGGGCGCGCACCAGCACGCTGTCGGGCCCGACCGGGGGCTCGGGGACGTCGCGGACCTCCAGCACCTCGGGGCCGCCGAACTCGTCGTAGATCGCTGCTCGCATGAGGGTCCGAACGCGCCGGGGCGTCCAGGTGTTCCATCCCGCCCTCACCCGTAGGGTCCGACCATGGCAGCGGAGCGTGCGCGGGCGTGGCACGCCGTCACCGCGCTCGCCGCGGTCGCCGCGCTGGGCCTGCAGCTGACCCTCGTCGTCAGCGGCTCGGCGGTCCTGGTCGAGGTCGACCCGCCCTCGCTGCCGCTGCGGCTGCTGCGCTTCGTCGGCTACTTCACGATCCAGAGCAACCTGCTGGTGCTGCTCAGCGTGCTGCCGCTGGTGCGCGACCCGGCGTACGACGGTCGCGGCTGGCGGGTGGTGCGTGCCGCCGCGGTGGCCGGCATCACCGTGACCGGGGTGGTGCACTTCCTGCTGCTGCGGCCGCTGCTCGACCTCGACGGCGCCGACCTGGTGGCCGACCGGCTGCTGCACGTGGTCGTGCCGGTGCTGGCCGTCGCGGGCTGGGTGGTGCTCGGACCCCGGCCGCGCGTCGACGGTCGCGTCCTGCTGCTCACGCTGGTGTGGCCGCTGACCTGGCTCGTGGTCACCGTGCTGGTGGGTCTCGCGACGGGCTGGTTCCCCTATCCCTTCCTCGACGTCGGGGAGCGGGGGTGGGCCGCGGTCGGCCTGACCTGCCTGGTGGTGACCGGGCTCTTCGTCGGGCTGCTGCTGGTCATGCGCCGTCTCGACGCGCGTGCCGGAGGGGGGACTCGAACCCCCACGCCCGAAGGCACGGGCACCGAAAGCCCGCGTGTCTGCCGATTCCACCACTCCGGCCGGAGCGGCACGATCCTACGAGGCCGACGACTCCAGCCCGAGGTCCTTGCGGAGCTTGGCCACGTGCCCGGTGGCCTTGACGTTGTACTGCGCCAGCTCGACGGTGCCGTCCTCGCCGACGACGACGGTGGAGCGGATCACGCCCTGCACGACCTTGCCGTAGAGCTTCTTCTCCCCGAAGGCGCCGTAGGACGTCATCACCGACCGGTCCTCGTCGGAGGCCAGCGTGATGCCGAGGCCGTCGCGCTCCCGGAACTTCGCGAGCTTGGCCGGCTTGTCGGGGGAGATGCCCACGACCTCGTAGCCGGCGGCGCGCAGCGACTCCAGGGAGTCGCTGAAGTCGCAGGCCTGCTTGGTGCAGCCGGGCGTCATCGCGGCGGGGTAGAAGTAGACGATCACCCGGCGCCCGCGGAGGTCGGCCAGCGAGACCTCGCCGCCGTCGTCGGTCGGGAGGGTGAAGTCGGGGGCCGCGTCGCCGGGGGACAACCGGCCGGGGGGCGTGGCGTCGGTCTGGGTCACGGGCTCTCCGAACGGCTAGTTGCGAACAGTTTGCAGAAGGTGTTGGCTCGCGACATGCACGTACCCGACGGATTCCTCGACGCGCCGACGTCGATCGCGACCGGGGTGGTCGCGGCCGGAGCCGTGGCGGTCGCCCTGCGGGGTGCGCGACGCGAGCTCGACGACCGTACCGCGCCGATGGCCGGGCTCGTCGCGACCTTCGTCTTCGCCGCCCAGATGGTCAACTTCCCGGTGGGAGCCGGCACCTCCGGCCACCTGATGGGAGGGGCCCTGGCCGCCGTGCTGGTCGGCCCGTGGACCGGGGTGCTGTGCGTCAGCGTCGTGCTGATCGTGCAGGCGCTCTTCATGGCCGACGGCGGGATCACCGCGATCGGCACCAACATCACGCTGCTCGCGCTGGTGGGCGTGGCCGTGGGCTGGCTGGTCTTCGTGGCGGTGCGGGCGATCCTGCCCCGCCGGCTGAGCAGCGTGACGCCCGCCGCCGCCGTCGCGGCGCTGGTCAGCGTGCCGGTGGCCTCGCTGGTCTTCACCGCCCTCTTCGCCGTCGGCGGCACCGCGCCGGTCGCGACCGACCGGGTGCTGGCCGCGATGCTGACCTGGCACCTCGCCATCGGCGTCGGCGAGGCGGTGGTGACCGCGCTCGTCGTGGGTGCGGTCGTGGCCTCGCGCCCCGACCTCGTCTACGGCGCCCGCCCGGCGCTGGCGGCGCGGCGTGCCGCGCTCGCCGAGCGGGTCGCGGCCACGAGCACGACGGGGGAGCCGGCATGAGCGGCCCCGCACGGTCGGGCCGGCGCTTCTTCGCGGCCTTCCTGCTCGTCAGCGTCCTGGTGGCCGGAGGGCTGAGCTACTTCGCCTCCTCCCACCCCGACGGGCTGGAGTTCGTGGCCGAGAAGACCGGCTTCCTCGACGAGGCGGAGGACTCGCCCGCGGCGGCCAGTCCGCTGGCCGACTACGCCACCCGGGGCGTCGACAACGCCTGGGCGAGCGGGGCCATCGCCGGGCTGGCGGGCCTGGCCCTCACGCTGGGCCTGGGCGGAGGGCTCTTCTGGGTGCTGCGCCGCAAGGGCGAGGACGACGCCGCCGACGCCGCCGAGCCACGCGTCGACGCCGGGAGCCGCTGAGTGGGCGCCGGGCACGGCCACCGGCTCCACTTCCACGGCCACAGCCCGGTGCACCGCGCCCCGGCGCACCGCAAGATCGCGGTGCTCCTGGCCTTCGTGCTGGTGGTCGTGGCGACCCCGCACACCTGGGTGTGGGCGTTCGCGGCGTACGCCGCGGCGCTGCTCGGCGTCGTCGCGCTCAGCCGGGTGCCCGCGGCGTACCTGGCCAAGCGGATGCTGGTCGAGGTGCCCTTCGTCGTCTTCGCCGTGCTGGTGCCCTTCGTCTCGGAGGGGCCGCGCACCGAGGTGCTCGGGCTCAGCGTCTCGGAGCCCGGCCTGTGGGCGGCCTGGGGGCTGCTGGCCAAGGGCACGATCGGCGTCCTGGCCTCGCTCACCGTCGCGGCGACGACCGAGCCGCAGCAGCTCCTCGCGGGCCTGCGGCGGCTGCGGCTGCCCGACCAGCTGGTCCAGATCGCGGGCTTCATGCTGCGCTACCTCGACGTGGTGACCGAGGAGCTGGGCCGGATGCTCGTCGCCATGCGCTCGCGCGGCTGCGACCCGCGCTCGCCGCGGCACTGGCCCGCCGTCGGCCGCACGCTGGGCGCCCTCTTCGTCCGCTCCTACGAGCGGGGCGAGCGGGTGCACCTGGCGATGCTGTCGCGGGGGTACGACGGGCGCATGCCCGACCTCGACGCACCGGTCCACCGGGAGCACGCATGAGCACGCCCGTCCTCGACGTACGCCGCCTGGCCCACGCCTACCCTGACGGCCACGAGGCGCTGCGCGGCGTCGACCTGCACGTGCACCGCGGGGAGCGGGTGGCCCTGCTCGGCCCCAACGGCGCTGGCAAGACCACGCTGGTGCTGCACCTCAACGGCATCCTCACGCCGACGGCGGGGTCGGTGCGCGTCTCCGGCCTGCCCGTCGAGCCGCCCCACCTCTCGGAGGTGCGCCGGCGGGTCGGCGTGGTCTTCCAGGACCCCGACGACCAGCTCTTCATGGGCAGCGTCCGCGACGACGTGGCCTTCGGGCCGGCCAACCTCGGGCTGCGCGGTGAGGAGCTGCGCAGCCGGGTGCGGCACGCGCTGGAGCAGGTGGGGATGCAGGACTTCGCCGACCGTCCGCCCCACCACCTCTCCTACGGCCAGCGCCGTCGGGTGGCCGTGGCGACGGTGCTGGCGATGGAGCCCGAGGTGCTGGTGCTCGACGAGCCGTCGTCGAACCTCGACCCGGCCTCGCGACGCGAGCTGGCCGACATCCTGCGCTCCCTCGACTTCACCGTGCTGATGGTGACCCACGACCTGCCCTACGCCCTGGAGCTGTGCCCGCGGGCGGTGGTGCTGCACGACGGCGTGATCGCCGCGGACGGCGCGACCCTCGACCTGCTCGGCGACCCGGAGCAGATGGCGCGGCACCGCCTGGAGCTGCCCTTCGGCTTCGACCCGCGCGCCGCCGTGGGCCACCGGCCTGCTTGATAGCCTGCGGGCCGTTGTCCCCACGCCAGTCAGGAGCCCCGGAGTGACCGACAAGCAGGTGTCGTCCCTCGAGCGCGACATCGAGGAGACCCGCGACCGGCTCGCCGCCACCATCGACGAGCTCGTCTACCGGGTCAGCCCCAAGACCATCGCCAAGCGCCAGGTGCGCGACGTCAAGGCGCACTTCGTCAACCCCGACGGCTCGCCGCGGCAGGACAACATCCTCAAGACGGTCGGTGGGGTCGTGGGCGTGGTGGCCCTCTTCGTCCTCGTGCGTCGCGTCGCCGGCAGCTGAGCGGCGCGGCACCCATGGCAGCCGCGGGCTCGGGCAGTGTCACCAGCATGACGCAGCCGTCGGGGGAGAGGACCCCGATCCGGATGCTGCACGACCGGCTCCTGGTCGCCGTCGACAGCGAGCCCGGGGAGCGCCGCTCGACCGGCGGCATCCTGATCCCGGCGACCGCGGCGCTGGCCGGACGCCGGCTCACGTGGTGCAAGGTCGTGGCGGTCGGCCCGCACGTGCGCACGATCGAGGTGGGCGACCGGGTGCTCTTCGACACCGACGACAAGGCCGAGGTCGAGGTGAGCGGCGAGCTGTACGTCGTCGTGCGGGAGCGCGACGTCCACGCGGTGGCCGCCGACAGGCTGGGCGACGCCCAGACCGGGCTCTACCTCTAGACCTCTGGACCTCTGGCCGCCGCTCAGGCGTACGTCGTGCGCCGGTGCGGCCGGCAGGCCATCACCAGGGCGACGACCCAGCCCACGATGGTCCAGCCGAGCACCAGGTTGACCCAGAAGACGACGCCGGTGTTGGACTTGCCCCGCGTCGCGGCGATCGCCCAGGGCAGGAAGTAGCCGGCGGTCAGCACCGTCAGCACCCAGGCCACGACGACCTGCACGGGCCGGGGGCGTTCGTCGGTGACGGTGATCGGGTGGCGGATGCTCATGTCAGTCACCGTAGAGGCCTCCCCAAGCACCCCGACCCGCCCGCGGCCCCGGTCACCGGACGACGAGGTAGCCGCCGGTCGCCGACTGGGCCGGGGTGAACGGCGACCAGGCCCCTCCGTCGGGGGCGGCGTCGGCCGCCGACCACCCGAGCTGGCCGCGCCCGTCCAGGGACGCGCAGGCCCGCTCGTGGGCCGAACGGGAGACGCGACGTCGTGCGGCTCACACCGGCTCGATTTCATCCGGGCCGAGCGCCGCTGCTATGGTTCTGGTCGCCCTCAGGGCACTGCGGCATTAGCTCAATTGGCAGAGCAGCTGACTCTTAATCAGCGGGTTCGGGGTTCGAGTCCCTGATGCCGCACCACGCAGTACCGCCCGGCCCCTCCGTCGCGAGGGGCCGTTCGCGTCTCCGGACGTGGTGACCACGGCGAGACGGTTTACGTCTCAACCACCGTAGGGCACACTGGGTGTGCCCCTGGAGGTGCGCGATGCCCGCTGTGACCCATCCCGACCTGACCGTCCTCGACCGGCTGCCCGGCGTGGGCCTGGGCGACACGGTCCGACCGGTCACGCAGCTGGTCGATGCCCCCCGCGGCTACGAGGGCGAGGGCTTCCCGGTGCGCCGCGCCTTCGCCGGCGTCGACCTGCGCGACCTCGACCCCTTCGTGCACATGGACCAGATGGGGGAGGTGGAGTACGCCGCCGGCGAGCCCAAGGGGACCCCGTGGCACCCCCACCGGGGGTTCGAGACCGTCACCTACCTCATCGACGGCGTCTTCGACCACCACGACAGCCACGGCGGCGGCGGCTCGATCACCAACGGCGACACCCAGTGGATGACGGCGGGCAGCGGGCTGCTGCACATCGAGACCCCGCCGGAGTGGCTGGTGCAGCAGGGCGGGCTCTTCCACGGCGTGCAGCTGTGGGTCAACCTGCCGCGCGACGCGAAGTGGAACCCGCCGGCCTACCAGGACATCCGCTCCGGCGCCGTCGGCCTGGCCGCCTCGGCCGACGCGGGGGCGCTGGTGCGCGTGATCGCGGGCACCGTCGGCACCACCCGGGGGCCGGGGTCGACGTACACGCCGATCACGCTGGTGCACGCGACGGTCGAGGCCGGTGCGCGGCTCGACGTCCCGTGGCAGGCCGACCACAACGCACTGGTCTACGTGCTCTCGGGTGCCGGCACCGTGGGTGAGGAGCAGCGACCGGTGCGCACCGGTCACCTCGCCGTGCTCGGCGCCGGCGACGTCGTGACGGTGCAGGGTGCCACGCGGCACGACAGCCGCACGCCCGCGCTCTACGTCCTCGTCCTGGGTGGGCGGCCGATCCGCGAGCCCGTCGCGTGGGCCGGACCCTTCGTGATGAACACCAGGGCCGAGGTGCTGCAGGCCCAGGAGGACTTCATGAAGGGCCGGCTCGGCACCATCCCCAGCGTGCACGGCGCGCCGACGCAGGTGCGCTCGACGCCGTAGGCGCCGCGACGAACGGCCCGCCCCGGGAGTCCGGGACGGGCCGTCGTGACGCGGGGGTCGGGGTCAGTAGACCGAGCCCACGCCGGTGGCGTCGGAGCCGCTCCACTCCAGGTCGGAGGAGCCGCCGTTGCACTGCGGGTAGTGCATGATCGAGACGCTGTCGTACGGCGTCAGCGGGCGCCAGTTGTTGTCCTCGAAGCACGTGCCGGCCTCGGGGCGCGTGTGCTCGTGGCGGAAGCCCAGCACGTGGCCGAGCTCGTGGCCCATGATGTCGCTGGGCTCCCAGCTGCCGGAGCCGAGCAGCGAGTCGGCGTTGACGAGCACGTTGCGCTGGCTCTTGGGGCTGCTGGGGAAGAAGGCCCGCGCGATGTACTGCGAGGTGCTGGTCGGCTCCACCGAGAAGACCACGTTGGTGTTGCCGGTGTTGCAGCTGGCGTCCTGCGAGGAGTCGTAGACGAAGTCGACCCCGGAGGCGCCCTCCCACAGG
This sequence comes from Marmoricola sp., assembly GCA_052040065.1. Classification (GTDB taxonomy): domain Bacteria; phylum Actinomycetota; class Actinomycetes; order Propionibacteriales; family Nocardioidaceae; genus Marmoricola. The sequence goes on along the minus strand of JBQGFI010000087.1, from coordinate 1,163 downwards.
TTGCCGCCGGTCTGGGTCGCGCTGACGACCGCCGACTTGTCGGCGCCGAAGGCGTTGCTCACGCAGTAGGTGAGGTTGCTCGCCTGGCCGGCGGTCCAGAGGTCGTCGGAGCCGTAGATGGTGTTGACGATGAGGGAGCCGCTCTTGTCGGCCTCGTCGTCGGTGGCCACCATGTGCTCGTAGTACTCGCGCAGCAGCTTGGTGCTCTTGATCGGCACGTCGCCGTTGACGACGTAGACCCCGCTCGCGTCGCGGTGGGTGTCCTGCTTGAACTCCTGGAAGGTCGGGACCTCGGAGCCCTCCTTGGCCACGTCGGCTGTCGCGGTGCCGGTCGTGAGCGGTGACAGTCCGGCCGCCAGGACGGCGGTGGTCGCCGCGGCGAGCGTGGCGAGACGGGTGCGCTTCATCGAGTCTCCTCGGGTCAGTGGTGTGACTCGACCGACCCTGCGCCGATCCGCGCCGGGGGTGAAGGCCCGACCGCCCGCGCACCCGTGAAGTGCACGAACCTGCAACGGCGGCAACTCGTGCAACGCGAGAACCGTTGTCAACTCGGCTGGCGCCGCCCCGGACGTGCGAAGGACCCGCAGGCAGGTGCCTGCGGGTCCTTCTGTGGGGTGAGTGACGGGGCTTGAACCCGCGGCCCCCGCGACCACAACGCGGTGCTCTACCAGCTGAGCTACACCCACCACGGCCTCCGGACGGTCACCCGCCGGAAGGCCGCGACAATACTAGCGGCTGGAGTCCGTCGCGGCCGAATCGGGCCCGTGGGCCTCGCCGAAGCCGGTCAGGGCGCCGCCGTGGAGCCGGGCGATCCGCTTGGACTCCGAGGAGTCGGGGCCGGGCGGGGGGACGAAGACGGCGTCGCGGTAGTAGCGCAGCTCCTCGATGCTCTCGCGGATGTCGGCCAGCGCGCGGTGACCGCCGCCCTTGGTGGGCGCGTTGTAGTAGGCGCGAGGGAACCAGCGGCGTGAGAGCTCCTTGATCGAGGAGACGTCGACGATCCGGTAGTGCAGCGCCGCGTCGAGGTCCGGCATGTCGCGGGCCAGGAAGCCGCGGTCGGTGGCCACGGAGTTGCCGGCCAGCGGCGGACGGCTGCCCTCGGGGCAGTGCTCGGTGACGTACTCCAGCACCCGCTTCTCGGCCTCGGCCAGCGAGACGCCGGC
>JBQGFI010000086.1:0-22216 GCA_052040065.1 Marmoricola sp. | reverse complement strand
GTAGGCCGCGATGCCGTACTCGAAGAAGCAGGCGTTGACGAAGTTCCACAGCGGCTGCGCGAGGTAGAAGGGCACCCAGCGCTGGTCCTCGTCGACGCGCATGATGCCGTAGCCGAGGTCGTTGTCCTTGCCGACGACGTTGGTGTAGGTGTGGTGGATCTCGTTGTGCGAGTGCTTCCACTGCTCGGCCGGGGAGGCGTTGTCCCACTCCCAGGTGGTCGAGTGGATCTTCGGGTCGCGCATCCAGTCCCACTGGCCGTGCATGACGTTGTGGCCGATCTCCATGTTCTCGATGATCTTGGCCACGGTCAGGCCGGCGGTGCCGACGAGCCACGCGGGCGGGAAGAGCGAGAAGAGCAGCACGGCGCGCGAGCCGAGCTCGAGCTTGCGCTGGGCGTCGATGACCTTGCGGATGTACGCCGCGTCGTCGGCGCCGCGGGAGGCGATGACGCCCGCGCGGATCGCGTCGAGCTCACGGCCGATCTGCTCGATGTCCTCGTCGGTGAGGTGGGCGATCGGGTTGTCCTGCTGCTTCTGGATCACGGTCATGGGGAGCTCCTCGGTGGTCGAGCGGGTCGATCCGGGTCGATGTCGGGGCTGGTGGCTGGTGGCTAGTGGTCGATGCGGCAGGGGCCGGCCGCAGCGTTGATGCAGGTCTGGATGTTGACGCCGTCGCCCTCGACGGCCGTCGTGATGTCGCCGCTGCGCAGGTCGCGCACGACGCCCTCGCGCAGGGGGAGCACGCAGCCGAAGCACACGCCCATGCGGCAGCCGCTGGGCATCAGCGCGCCGGCCTCCTCGGCCTGCTCCAGGATCGGGCGGTCGCCCGCGGCGTCGAAGCTGATGCCGGTGCCGGTCAGGGTGACGTTGCCCCCCTCGCCGGTCACGAGCGTGGCGACGCGGAACTGCTCGGTCTGCAGCGCCAGGCCGTGCTCGTCGTGGTGCCGCTGCAGCGCGTCGAGCAGGCCCGCCGGGCCGCAGGCGTACGTCGTCCGCTCGGCGAGGTCGGGCACCAGCGTGGCCAGGTCGGCGACGTCGAGCACGCCGTGCTCGTCGTCGTAGCGCGCGACCAGGCGGATGGCGCCGGCCTCGTGCAGCGACTCCAGGTTGCTCAGGAAGATCGAGTGCGGCCGGCTGGGGGCGACGTGCACGACGGTGATGTCGTAGGCGTCGCTGCGCTCCGGCAGCACCGGGCCGGTCTCGGCGACCGGGTAGAGGTTGCGCAGCATCCCGATGACCGGGGTGATGCCCGAGCCGGCGGTCACGAAGAGGACCTTGGTCGGCTCCGTGGGCGCCTCCTCGTCGACCGGGACCGGCAGCACGAACTCGCCGGCCGCCTGCTCGAGGTGGACCAGCACGCCGGGGGTGAGGTCGTGCACCACGTGGTTGCTGACCAGGCCGTCGGGGACCGCCTTGACGGTGATGGAGATCAGGCCGTCGCGGCGGGGGCCGTGGGTCAGCGAGTAGGCGCGCCACTGGCGCACGCCGTCGACGTCGATGCCGATCCGGACGTACTGGCCGGGCACGTGGCCGGCCCAGTCCTTGCCGGGAAGGATCTCCAGCGTGGCCGCGTCACGCGTCTCGGGGGTCACCGAGACCACGCGTCCGCGCAGGTCGGCGCCCTTGCGCAGCGGGTCGAAGACGTCGAGGTAGTCCGCCGGCACCAGCGGGGTCGCGAGGTGCTCGGCGACCTTGCGGGCACCGTGGCGCAGGCGCGCGCGCCATCCCGGGGCGCTGGAGTCGGAGAGCAGAGCGGGCATGACTCCATAGTGGTGTCCTCAGGCGCTAAAGTCATGGCCTGCGAGCGTGAACCTTGCCGCGATACTTGTTCGCAGCGAACAACTTCGAGGAGTCGCATGGCCGAGACACCCGGGTCGCTGGGGTACGACGTCGAGATCAGCGAGGCGGCGACGGTCGCGATGCGCGAGATCCTGCCGGGCATGGCCGAGCGCACGGTCGAGGGCATCATCGCGGCCGTGCCGTCGTACTCCGACGCGCTCTCGGGTCCCATGGGCGAGACCATCCGTGCCGCCGTGGAGACCGCCCTGGGCGGCTTCGTGCACCTGGCCTCGCAGGGCGGGGACCGCGCCCAGGCGCCGCCGTCGGCCGCGATCGACGGCGCCTACCAGCTGGGTCGCGGCGAGGCCCGCAGCGGGCGCACGGTCGACGCGCTGCTCTCGGCGTACCGCATCGGTGCGCGGGTCTCCTGGAGCGAGATGGCCGACGCGGCCGTGCGCGCCGGGGTCGACGCCGGGACGCTGGGGCAGTTCGCCGGCCTGGTCTTCGCCTACATCGAGCAGCTCTCGACCGCCAGCCTCGCGGGTCACACCGACGAGCTGGAGAACACCGGCCGGGTGCGCCAGCGGCTGCTCGAGCGCCTGGCCACGGCCCTGCTCGACGGCTCCCCGCCCGACGTCGTCGAGTCGGCCGCCGAGGCGGCGCAGTGGACGCGGCCCGAGACGCTCACCGCCGTCGTGACCCCTGAGTCGCAGCTGCGCTCCGTGCTCGCCCAGCTGCCCGGGGAGACCCTGGAGTGCCCGGCCGACGACGACGGCGAGGTGCTGCTGCTGGTGCCCGACGCCCACGGTCGGCGCCGGCAGGACCTGCTGCACGCCCTGGTCGACCGCAAGGCCGTCGCCGGCCCGGTGCGCCCCTGGCCGCGGGTGCGCGAGTCCGTCGAGCGGGCCCGCCGCGTGCGCGCGCTCGGCGGAGGCCCGGACAGCGAGGAGCACCTGGTCGCGCTGGTGCTCGGCGCCGACCCGAGCGCCGTCGCCGACCTGCGCGCCAGGGCGCTCGCGCCGCTCGCCGACGAGCGCGAGTCGAGCGCGGAGAAGCTCACCGAGACCCTGCACGCGTGGGTGCGCCACCAGGGACGCCGCGAGGCGATCGCCGAGGAGCTCTTCGTCCACCCCCAGACCGTGCGCTACCGCCTCGGCCGGCTCCGCGAGCTGTACGGCGAGGCCCTTGAGGACCCCGACACCCTGCTCGAGCTCACCATCGCCCTCAGCGCCCCGGACCCCTGAGCGCTGACCCGGACACACCGGTCACTGGCGCGCCGAACCTGCCACTGGCGGGCCGATGTCTCGTCGTGCCAGTGGCGGATTCCCCCGCCGGCCGCTGACTCCGCCGCCGCGGTCAGAGCGCGTCGTGGACGAGCTCGCCGGCGACCCAGGTGGCGGCGACGGTGAGGTCGCGCAGGGCGGTGGCCTGGTGGGCGGTGGGGCCGGTGACGAGCGGGTCGTGGTCGAGCAGGGCGAGGTCGGCGAGGTGGCCCCGGGCCACGGTGCCGGCGCCGTCGGTGCTGGCGGCGAGCGCCTCGCGCACGGTGAGCGCCTGCTCGGGGTGCCAGGGCTCGCGCTCGTCGGCGCTGCGGTGCACCGCGGCGGCGGCCGCGAGCCAGGGGTCGAGCGGCGCGACCGGCGCGTCGGAGCCCATCGCCAGCTCGACCCCGGCGTCGCGCAGCCAGCGCAGCGCGAAGCAGCGCTCGGTGCGGTCGGGCCAGAGCTTGGCGGAGAGGTCGCGGTCGTCCCACAGGTGGGCGGGCTGCACGCTGGCCCGGACGCCGAGGGCGGCCATCCGCGCGGCGTCCTCGCGCAGGATCAGCTGCGCGTGCTCGATCGAGCCCCGCGCGCCCGTGGCCTCGTAGGCGTCGAGGGCCTGGGAGGCCGCGGCGTCGCCGATGGCGTGGATGGCGACCTCCAGCCCGTGCCGGTTGGCTGCCTCCATCACCCACCGCAGGCCCTGCGCGGAGATGTTGGGGGCGCCGGTGCTGCCGTCGGAGTACGGCGAGCAGCACCAGGCCGTGCAGGTGTTGAGCGAGCCGTCGGAGATCACCTTCAGCGGACCCATCGTGATGCGGGGGCCGCAGCCGGGCAGGCGCTGCCCGGTGCGGAGGCCGGCGTCGATGAACTCGTCGAGGGTGTCGACGTAGGCCCCCACGCGCACCCGGAGCAGCTCGGCGCCCATGCTGCTGCGCTCGGGCCAGGCGGCGACGGACTGGTCGAACTCGAGGTCGACCACGCCGACGACGCCGCGGGCGGCCGCCTGCTGCTGGACCGCGAGGTAGGCGTCGGGGGAGCTGCCGTCGCTGCCGACGAGCTGCGCGAGCCGCGGGTAGACCGCGAACCACTCCGCCTCGCTGACCATGCCCTCCCGCTCCGGCAGCCCCAGGCCGCGCATCGCGACCGAGTTGAGCCAGGCGTGGTGCCCGTCGCCGCTGATCAGCACCACCGGGCGGATGCCGGCGAGGTCGTCGAGCGCGGCCACCGTCGGGCGCTCGTCCCACGTGGCCGGGCGGTGCCCCCAGCCGACCACCGGCACGTCGGGCCAGGCGTGCAGCCGCTCGGCCACCAGCGACAGCGCGGCGCCCAGCGAGCGGGCACCGCTCAGGTCGAGCCGGTGCGAGGCCAGCACCCACTGGCCCAGGTGCACGTGCTGGTCCCACAGCCCCGGCATCAGCCAGCGACCCCCGGCGTGGTGCTCGGGGAGCCCCTCGGGACGCGCCAGCCCGCGACCGACCTCCGCGACCACCCCGTCGCGCACCAGGACGTCGACCGGCTCGCCCGGGGGCGCCCCCTCCTCGAGCGGCACCAGCCGGGCCTCGCGGATCAGGAAGCCGGTCACGCCGCTGAGGCTACGAGCCACCCCGCGGCCGCCGCACACAGGCACCCGGCGAGCGTCACGACGACGTACGCCGTGCCGCGTCGCGGCCCCTGCTCGACGGCCTGCACCGCGAAGGCGGAGTAGGTGGTCAGCCCGCCACACAGCCCCACCCCCAGCACGACCAGCACGGTCGGGGACGCCGCGGCCGAGAGCCCGCCGAGCAGCGCGGAGCCGGCCAGGTTCACCAGCAGCGTGCCGACGTGCCACCCGCGGTCGAGCGCGCGACCGACGGCGTAGCGCAGCGCGGAGCCGAGGCCGCCCGCCAGCGTCATCCACAGCAGCGTCGTCGTGCTCACGGCTCACCCCCCTCCTCGTCGACCGCCCGCTGCCGCCGGCCGGCGAGCCGCAGCACGAGTGCCACGCCCAGCAGCGCACCCGCGAGCGTGCCCCCGGCGTACGCCGCCGCGGCGAGCAGCCGGTCGTCCTGCAGCAGCCGCACGGTGTCGACCGAGGCGGTCGACATGGTGGTGAAGCCGCCGCAGACCCCGGTGCCGAGGAAGACCGCGAGCCAGGGTCGGGCGCGGGTCGACGCGAGCAGCGCGAGCGAGGCCAGCAGCACCGACCCGGTCACGTTGACCAGCAGGACGGTCCAGGGGAAGGACGCGGTCGCCGCGGGCGGCAGCGCCTCGGCGAGGGTGCCGCGTGCCAGCGTCCCGAGGGAGCCGCCGGCCGCTGCGGCGAGCAGCCCCCACCGGAGCGGGAGCGCGCTCACACCTCCGACAGCGAGGTGGGGCCGTCCCACGGCTTCGGGGACTCGCCGCGACCCTGGCGCTCGAACTCGGTGAGGTACCAGTCCTGGAGCAGCACCAGCTGGTCGGGCGGCCGCACCGCCAGCAGGTGCTCCTCGGAGAAGGCCTCGAAGACCTCGGTCAGCAGGCTGCGCACGCGTGCCATCGTCGCGGGCGCGGTGAGGGGCACCTCGTAGCGCAGGTCGACCTCCCGGACGCCCTCGCGGATCGCGCGGTCGAGCTCGCCGATGCCGGCGGCGGCACGTCGCTCGAGGTCGGCCCGCTCCAGCACCGAGGTGATCTCGAGCGCGAGCGGATAGTCCTCCGGAGCGCTGATCGAGAGCAGCCGCAGCTCGCGGCGCAGCTCGAAGAAGTAGCGGCGCCACGCTCCGAAGAGCTGGGCCGGGAGGCCCAGCAGCTCGACCGTCACCCGCTCGGTGTCGTCGTGCACCGAGGTCTCCAGGTCGGGGTCGAAGTCGAAGATGTCGCCCTGCGCGGCGTGCCCCGCGTCGTCGGTGCGGCCCGGCTCGAACCACACCGACTTGCTGCGCCCGTCGAGCCCGAGGTCGGAGCCCCAGCGACTGGCCGACATCGCCACGAGGGCGAGGCCGCGGCCGAAGGTGGTGATGTTGAGGTCGTCGACCTCGTCGAACTCCTCGGCCAGCGGGCTGCGCTGCGGCGGCACGGGGGAGGAGTCGACGACCTCGATGCGGGGGTGGTCGACGGTGCCCCGCACGCGCACCGAGAGCGGGGGGCGGGAGTGGATCAGCGCGTTGGTGACGAGCTCGGTGACACCCAGCTGGGCGGAGTCGACCAGGTCCTCACGACCGATCTCCGAGAGCACCCGGGAGACCCACGAGCGCGCGAGCTTGACCGAGGGCGGGCTCGCCGGAAGCACGAGCGAGCGTCGGGTGAGCGGCACCGTGCCTCCTCCTTGGCGCAGCCGTGGCACGCGACCGTACTGCTCCCGTCCCCGGTCGCGTCCGCGACACACAGTATGGGAAGGACGCCGCAGGTGTCGCTGGTTTCACTCCTGCAACTTCAGCAGCGCGTTCTCGACCACCTCGGCGAGCGAGGGGTGCGGCCAGTACTGCCCCCGCGCCATCGCGTGCGGGGAGAGTCCCGTGACCATGCCCTGCACCAGGGGCTGCAGGAGCAGGCTGGCCTGCGGACCGATGACGTGGGCACCCAGCAGCCGGCCGCCGTCGGGGGTCGCGACCAGCTTGACCAGGTGCCGGCCCGCGGGCTCGTCCATCGCCCAGCCGTAGGCCACGTCGGCGTAGTCCTGGGTGACGCTGCGGTGCTGCACGCCGGCGTCCTGCGCCTGCTGCTCGGTGAGCCCCACCGAGGCCACCTGGGGGGAGGAGAAGACCACGCTCGGCACGAGGTCGTGGTCGGTGGACCACAGGTCGTCGGGGTGCTGCAGGTTGTGCTGCACGGTGCGGGCCTCGGCGTTGGCGACGTGCTTGAGCTGCAGGTGGTTGGCCACGTCGCCCAGCGCCCAGACGCCCGGCACGGTGGTGCGCTGGTGGGCGTCGACCCGCACGACGGGTCCGGTGTCGCCCTCGTCGGTCTCGATGCCGGTGCGCTCGAGCCCGAGCCGGTCGGCGTTGGGCACGCGACCGGTGGCGAGCAGCAGCAGGTCGCCGCGCACCTGGGAGCCGTCGTCGAGGTCGACCGCCACCCCGTCGCCGTGGCGGCGCACGCCGGCGGCGGTGACGCCCAGCCGCACGTCCCACTGCTCGGCGGCCGCGGTGGTGAAGACCTCCGAGACGTCCTGGTCGTGCGACATCAGCAGCCGCGACCCGCGCTGCACCTGCACCACGTCGACCCCGAGCGCGGAGAAGACGTGGGCCAGCTCGGCGGCCACGTAGCCGCCGCCCACGACGACCATGCGGCCGGGCAGCTCCGGCAGCCGCATCACGGTGTCGCTGGTGTGGAAGGGGACCTCGTCGAGGCCAGGGATCTCCGGCACCAGCACGCGGCTGCCGGCCGCGATCACGATCTGGTCGGCGGTGATCCGCTGCCCCGTGCCCGTGTCGAGGGTGTGGTCGTCGAGGAAGGTCGCGTGCGCCTCGTAGACGTCGACGTCGTCGAGCCGCTTGCGGTAGTCGCGCCCGCCCTGCTCGATCTCGTCGATGCGGCCGAAGACGCGGTCGCGCAGGGCCGGCCAGTCCACCCCGTCGTACGACGTGCGGAGCCCGAGGTGGGCAGAGCCGCGGGCCTGGCGCGCCACGTCGGCGGGGTAGACGAGCATCTTGGTGGGGATGCAGCCGACGTTGAGGCAGGTGCCGCCGAAGCGGTTGTCCTCGCAGATCGCGACCTTCCATCCCGCGAAGGACTCGTCGACGATCGAGTTGCCCGAGCCCGTCCCGATGACGGCGAGGTCGTAGTGGGTCACGGGTGCATCGTGCCCAACCAGACCCGGGTGTGACCGAAGAGACCCGCGAAATCCCGGCTCCGGCTGGCACGAGGGGATGCCTGGCGGGAACATGGTGGTTATGGCTGTCGTGACGAACAAGCACCGTGTGGTGGTGATCGGGTCGGGCTTCGGCGGACTCTTCAGCGCGAAGGCGCTCAAGCGGGCCGACGTCGAGGTGACCCTGATCGCGAAGACCACGCACCACCTGTTCCAGCCACTGCTCTACCAGGTGGCCACCGGCATCCTGTCCGAGGGCGAGATCGCACCGGCGACGCGCGAGGTGCTCTCCAAGCAGGCCAACGTGGCCGTGCACCTCGGCGAGGTCACCGACATCGACCTCGAGGCACGCACCGTGACCCACCACGTGCTGAGCCGCGAGACGGTCACGCCGTACGACTCGCTCATCGTGGCGGCGGGCGCCGGGCAGTCCTACTTCGGCAACGACCACTTCGCCCAGCACGCCCCCGGCATGAAGAGCATCGACGACGCGCTCGAGCTGCGCGGCCGCATCTTCGGCGCCTTCGAGCTCGCGGAGAACCTCGCCGCCCAGGGCCGCGACGTCGACCACCTGCTCACCTTCGTGGTCGTCGGGGCCGGCCCGACCGGCGTCGAGATGGCCGGTCAGATCGCCGAGCTCTCGCGGCGCACCCTCAAGCGCGACTTCCGCGCGATCGAGAGCCGCCAGGCGCGGGTGATCCTGGTCGACGCCGCCGGCCAGGTGCTGCCGCCCTTCGGCCAGCGCCTCGGCGAGAAGAGCAAGGAGGCGCTCGAGGACCTCGGGGTCGAGGTGCAGCTGGGGGCGATGGTCACCGACGTCGACGAGCGCGGCCTCACGGTGAAGTACAAGGACGGCCGCGAGGAGACCATCGCGTCGGTCACCAAGATCTGGGCGGCGGGCGTGCAGGCCAGCCCGCTGGGCAAGGTGCTCGCCGACCAGTCGGGCGCCGAGCTCGACCGCGCCGGACGCATCAAGGTGACCTCCGAGCTGACCCTGCCGGGCTACCCCGAGGTCTTCGTCGTCGGCGACATGATCGCGCTCGACAACCTCCCGGGCGTCGCCCAGGTCGCGATCCAGGGAGCGAAGTACTCCGCGAAGACGATCCAGCGCCGGCTCGAGGACAAGCCGCCGAGCCCGCCCTTCAAGTACTTCGACAAGGGCAGCATGGCGACGATCTCGCGCTTCGACGCCGTCGCGATGATCGGCAAGGTGCGGCTCAGCGGCTTCATCGCCTGGCTGATGTGGCTGGCGGTGCACCTGGTCTACCTGACCGGCTTCAAGAACCAGTTCACCGCCCTCATCCACTGGGCCGTGACCTTCCTGTCCAACGACCGCTCCCAGCGGGTGTCGACCGAGCAGCAGATCTTCGCCCGCTCGGCGCTGCAGCGGCTGCCACGCGGCACCAGCGAGCTGGTGAGCGAGCCCGACTTCGAGCGGGCGCGCGCGATCCTCGAGGAGGCCGCGCTGGAGCAGGCGCGGCTGACCGACGAGGGCGAGCGCGGACGGGTCTCGGCCTAGCCGCAGCGCACCACGGCACGGGCGCCGCTGCCGGCGGCCACCGCCGACCACGCCTCGCGCGCCTGCGCCAGCGGCCAGGTGCCGTGGGCCACACGCACGCTGCCGGTGGCGGCGTGCGCGAGCACCTCGGTGAGGGCCTCGGCACGCTGCCGGGGCGTGAGCGCGTTGTTGGTGTAGCCGAGCACGTCGATCGAGCGCGCGCGCAACGACGCCGACGACAGCGACACCGTGTCGCCGGCCGAGCCGCCGAGGTTGACCAGGCGGCCGCCGGGCGAGAGCACCGCGAGCGCGGCCGACGCCGGTGCGCCGAAGACCGGGTCGACCACCAGGTCCGCCCGGCCCTCGCAGGCCTCGCGCAGCCGGTCGGTCAGGCTCCCGGCGTCGTCGCTCGTGACGACGACCCGCGCCCCGGCCGCGCGGGCCCTCGCCACGCTCGCCGCGCGGCACACCGCGACCACGAGGCCGGCTCCGAGCGCGTGCGCGGCGCCGACCGCTGCCTGCCCGACCGCGCCGCCGGCACCGAGCACGACGACGTGCTCGCCGGGGGCCAGCCGTCCGCGCCAGGTGAGGCACTGCCACGCGGCGACGGCGGAGAGGCCCAGCGCGGCCACCGCGGCGTCGTCGTCCGGCGCCTCGGTGAGCACCACGACGTCCTCGTCGGGCACCGCGCAGAGCTCGGCCAGACCACCGTCCCCGGGCGCCATGCCGGCCGTGGTGGCGACGAAGACCCGGGTGCCGCGTGGCAGGAGGTCCGACTGCTCCACCTGCCCGACGCACTGCACGCCCGGCACGTAGGGCGTCGTGGGCGCGCCGAAGTACGACGTGCCGGACGCGCACAGCAGGTCGAGCGGCACGACCGGGGCGGCGCTGACCCGCACCAGCGTGCGCCCCCGGCCCGCCGTGGCGTCCGGGTGCTCGCGGACGACCGGCGCGGTGCCGGGCTGCTCGACGACGAGGGCGCGCACGACGGCCCTAGGTCGAGATGTCGGGGTAGGGCGGCTCGAATCCGGCGAGCGCCGCGCCGTAGGCCTTCTGGTACTCCAGGGGCCCGTGGTCGCGCTCGAACATCGCGATGAAGAGGGTGAGCGTGAGGAAGGGGTGGGCGCCCATCGCGAAGAGCGTGACGTGGTCGTGCCGGACCAGCGCCCGACGCTCCTCCTCGCTGAAGGCGAGCCAGGTGGAGCGCTCGTCGGTCACGCAGTTGAGGATGCGGTTGGCCATCTCGGCCTCCCACCAGGTCACCAGCCCCTCGGGGTCCTCGCGGTAGCGCTCCACGAGCTCGGGGTCGCGGTCGACGGTGTAGAGGAACTTGTCGAGCAGGTACCTGCTCACCGTGGATCACCTCCGGGGTACCAGGTGAAGTAGGCCTCCATGGTGTGGAAGAGGTCGAGCGAGTCGACGTGGTCGGCCTTCACGCCGTCCCCGGCGACGCCCATCATCAGCATGAAGTCCATGAAGCCGTGGGTGGCGTTGCCCGGCAGGTGCAGGCTGTCGAGGGTCACCTCGCCGAGGCACCCGGTGAGGTCGCCGCGGGCGATCCAGTCGACGGCCTTGCGGTCGAACTCGGGGTCGGGGCCCTGCGGTCCGAACTGGCGGGGGCCGCCCAGCTCGAGCGAGAGGTGCCCGGTCCCGATGATCGCCACCCGCTGGTCCGAGGGCCACGACTCGACCATGGCGCGGATCGCCCTGCCGAGCTCGACGAAGCGCTTCGGCTGCGGCAGCGGCGGCGCGAAGATGTTGGTGTAGATCGGCACGATCGGCAGGTCGGCCTCGGGGCGCAGCGTGATGATCGGGCAGGTGATGCTGTGGTCGATGCGCAGCTCGTTGCTGAAGGCGAGGTCGAAGCCGGCGTCGAGGCCCTGCCGCAGGAGGTGCTCGGAGAGCTGCTCCTCGCCCGCGAGGTGGAAGCGGGGGAGCCCGAACTCGCGCTCCTCGTTGTACCAGTTGGCGTCGTACGCCGGCGCCTTGCCGACCAGGAACTGCGGCATGTTGTCGAGCCACAGCTGGTGGAAGTGGTCGCTGCCGACCATCACCAGCACGTCGGGGCGCGCTGCGGTGAGCGTCTCGCGGAAGCGCTCGATCTTCTCCACCCAGGCGTCGGCGAAGGGTGGGCGGTCGTCGCCCACCGCGGTGCTCGCGCGGTAGTAGAAGGGGTGGTGCGTCGAGGCGATGACGGCGCAGACCTCGGCCATCAGGCGTCTCCTCCCGGATGGTCGGCGGTGTGGTCGGCGGCGTGGTCGTCGCTGGGGTCGACGTACACCGCGTGGCGGTCGACGGCGAGGTAGGCGTCCATGCCGATGGGACGGCGCTGCTCCTCGGCGAGCTGGCCGAGCAGGCCGGCCGTGCGGGCCAGCAGCGCGAAGCCGCGCAGCAGCTCGACGGGCAGGCCCAGGTCGGCCAGGGCGGCGCCGCAGACGCCGGCGCCGTTGAGGGGCAGCCGGCGACCGAGCACCTCCTCGTGGGTGCGTCCGACGGCCTCGAAGAGCCGTAGGTGGGGGCCGAGCAGCCCCTCCTCCTCGGCGATGCCGATGAGCACGTCGGTGCGCGGGTCGCGCACCTTGTGCACCGGGTGGCCGAGGCCGGGCACGAAGCGCCCGGCTGCCTTGGTACGACGCACCGCCTCCCGCGCGAGCGCGTCCCACCCGGCGTCGTCGGTGGGCAGGTCGTCGCCGGCGTCGTCGAGCACCGCGTGCAGGTACTGCCCGCAGTCCTCGGTGACCCCGAGGAAGCGGGAGCCGCCGCCGAGCAGGCCGGCGGCCAGCGCCCCCTGCAGCGAGTCGGGGGCCGAGAGGTAGGTCAGCCGGGCGGCGATCGCCGTCGGGGTGAAGCCGTGGTCGGCCAGCGCGACGAGCACCGCCTCGAAGACCCGCACCTCGCCCGCCTCCGGACGCCGCAGCGTCACCAGCCACAGGGCGAGCTCGCCGAAGCCGACCTTGCCCATCAGGTCGTCGCTCAGCGACCGGCCGAGCAAGCGGATCTCCTCGGCGGTCGAGGTGCCGAGCGAGGTGGGGAACCGCAGGTCGGGCATCAGGACTCCTCGGTGTCGGCGGGCGAGGCGGTCCGGCGCAGCCAGGCGCGGATCTCCTCGCCGTGCTCGTCGAGCCGCGGGGGCGGCAGCACGTAGTCGGGCGGGGTCTCGGAGAAGCGGATCGGGTGGCGCACCGAGGGCACCATCGCCGCGCCCTCCCCGACCTCGACGACGGGCTCCAGCCCGACCGACTCGGCGAAGGCGACGCCGCCCGCGACGGTGTTGATCGGTCCGCACGGCACGCCCGCGGCGATGATGTCGCGGAACCACGCGTCCTTGGTGCGGGTGGCGAGCCGCTCCACGAGCAGCGGGCGGAGCGCGTCGCGATTGGCGGTGCGGTCCTCGTTGCGTCGGAAGCGGGGGTCCTCGGCGAGGTCCGGCACCCCGAGCACCGCGACCAGCTTGCGGAACTGCCCGTCGTTGCCGGCCGTGACGATGAGGTCGCCGTCGGCGCAGGGGAGCGGCTCGTAGGGGAAGAGGCTGGGGTGGCTGTTGCCCATCCGCGTCGGCACGGTGCCGGACGCGACGTAGGCGCTGGACTGGTTGACCAGGCCCGAGAGCGCCGAGCTCATCAGGTTGACCTCGACGTGCTGGCCGCGGCCGGTGTCGCGCCGCTTGCTCAGCGCGGCCAGCGTCCCGATGGTGGCGTGCATGCCGGCCATGACGTCGAAGACCGAGATGCCGGCCCGGTAGGGCTCGCCCTCGGGGGAGCCGGTGAGGCTCATCAGGCCGGAGATGGCCTGCACGATGAGGTCGTAGCCGGGCAACTGGGCGCCCTGCGGTCCACTGCCGAAGCCGCTGATCGAGGCGTAGACGACGCCGGGGTTGGTGGCGCTCACCGTGGCGTAGTCGAGGCCGAAGCGGGCCAGGCCGCCGGGCCGGAAGTTCTCGAGCACGACGTCGGCCCGGCGGGCGAGCTCCTGCGCGGTGGCCAGGTCGTCGGGGTCCTTGAGGTCGAGCGCGACCGACCGCTTGTTGCGGTTGATGCCGAGGTAGTAGGTCGAGACCGGGCCGTCGTCGGTCTCCCGGACCGGCGGCACCCAGGACCGGGTGTCGTCACCAGAGGGCGACTCGACCTTCACGACGGTGGCGCCCAGGTCGGCCAGCAGCATCGAGGCGTAGGGACCGGCGAGGATGCGCGAGAAGTCGGCGACCAGCAGGCCGGCGAGGGGCCCGCTGCGTCCTCCGGTCGACTCGGGAGTCGTCGGGTCGGTGGCCATCCGCGCGATGCTCCCTCCATCGTGACGCGATGCGGACAGTCGTACGCATCGCTCTGCTGGGAAGTCTGGGGAAGGGCTCCGGCTGTGTCAAGGCTCGACAAGGCGCTCTTGACAGCGAGACGTGACGCGCACCACAGTGGCGAACGGTCGTGTGACCGGCATCCGGATAGTCGTCCGGAGCGACCACGAGAGCGAGGGACACGATGACCGACCACCACGCCGAGACCGCCCCGGCGGGGCGCCCGATCCTCTTCCGTGGCGGCACCGTGGTCACGATGGACGCCGCCCACCGCGTGCTCCCGGACGCCGACGTGCTGGTCGTGGGCGACGCGGTCGCGGAGGTCGGGCACGGATTGTCGGCGCCCGACGGGGCGCTCGAGGTCGACGCCTCCGGCGGGATCGTGATGCCCGGCATGATCGACACCCACCGGCACATGTGGCAGACCGCCATGCGGGGCTACGGCGCCGACTGGACGCTGACCCAGTACTTCGTCTGGTACTACCTCGAGCACGGTCGCGCGTTTCGTCCCGAGGACGTCCGTGCCGGCAACCTGGTCTCGGCCTGGGACGCCCTCGAGGCCGGTGTGACGACCACGGTCGACTGGTCGCACGGCCTGCAGTCGGTGGCGCACGCCGAGGCCGCGGTCGACGCGCTGCGGGCGGTGCCGGGACGCTTCGTGCTGGCCTACGGCAACATCCAGCAGGGGCCCTGGGAGTGGACCGCCGACCCCGCGGTGCAGTCCTTCCTGCGCGGGCTGCGCGACGAGGGCTCGCTCGGCGTGCAGCTGGCCTTCGACGTCACCGGTGACCCGGCCTTCCCCGAGCGCGCCGCCTTCGAGGTGGCCCGCGAGCTGGGGCTCCCGGTCACGACGCACGCCGGTGTGTGGGGTGCCACCAACGACGACGGCATCCGGCTGATGCACGAGCACGGCTTCGCCGGTCCCGACACGGTGTACGTGCACGCGGCCACCCTGAGCGCCGACTCCTACCACCGCATCGCCGCGACCGGCGGCTCGATCTCGGTCTCGACCGAGTCCGAGCAGAGCGCCGGCCAGGGCTACCCGCCCACCTGGCAGGTACGCCGCCACGGGATCCCGGTCTCGCTCTCGCACGACACCAGCGTGTGGTGGAGCAGCGACCTCTTCAGCGCGATGCGCACCACGCTGGGTGCCGACCGGGCGCGCGAGCACCTCGAGGCCCACGCGGCCGGCGAGACGGTCACCCAGCTGCACCTGCGGGCCGAGCAGGTCGTGGAGTGGGCCACCGTCGGCGGTGCACGCGCCCTCGGGCGGGACGACCTCGGGAGCCTCGAGCCGGGCAAGAAGGCCGACGTGGTGCTGCTCAAGAACGACCACTCGGCCTTCTCGTTCCCGCTGGTCAACCCCTACGGCCACATCGCCTTCCAGGCCCAGCGCGGCGACGTGCACACCGTCGTGGTCGACGGCCGGGTGGTCAAGAGCGAGGGCCGGCTGGTCGGCGCCGACCTCGGCGCCGTGCGCCGCGAGGTCGAGGCGACCGTCGACCACCTGCGCGGCGAGCTCGGGGCCGAGGCCTGGGAGGCGGGGATGAACCCCGACCTGCCGGCCGGCGACAGCGTGCTCGACAACCCCTACCAGTACACCGACTACAAGTCCGAGGCCACGCACGGGGCGCGCGGCACCGTCTTCGGCGAGCCGGGCTCGGGCTCGTAGGCTCGGCGACGTGGCCGGACGAGGACAGGGACCCGACTTCGTCGAGTCGCTCGCACGGGGGCTCGACGTGCTCGCCTGCTTCGGGCCGGCGCAGCGCGCCATGACGCTCAGCGAGGTCGCCGCCGCGGCCGGACTCGCCCGGCCGACCGCGCGACGGCTGCTGCTGACGCTGGAGGAGCTCGGCTACGTGCGGGTCTCCGACGGCGCCTTCACGCTGACCCCCCGGGTGCTCGGCCTCGGCACGGCGTACGTCGCGGCGCTCGGGCTGTGGGACATCGCCCGACCGCACCTGGAGGCGCTGGTCGCGCGCACCGGCGAGTCGTCGTCGATGGCGCAGCTCGACGGCAGCGACATCGTCTACGTCGCGCGGGTCTCGGTGCCGAAGATCATCGCGCTGCGCGTCGAGGTCGGGACCCGCTTCCCGGCCCCGCAGACCTCGCAGGGCAAGGTCCTGCTGGCCGCGCTCCCGCCCGAGGAGCTGGAGCAGGTGCTCGCACAGCCGAGCCGCGCCGGGCTGCCGCCGTACATCGGTGCCACGCGCGAGCGGCTGCAGCAGCAGCTCGTCGAGGTGCGCGCCCGCGGCTGGGCCCTCGCCGACGAGGAGCTGGCCCCGGGGGTGCGCTCGGTCGCCGTGCCGGTGCGCGACGCGACCGGCGCGGTGCGGGCGGCCATGAACGTCACCGTCAACGCCGCCGAGACCTCCACCGACCACCTCCTCGGCCACCACCTCCCGCTGCTGCTGCGCACGGCCGGCGACGTCAGCGCCGAGTGGGCGCTGTGGCAGTCCCGACCTCACGTCGAAGTCGAGCGCCCGCGCCGGGCCGGAGGCACCGAGGCGTAGGACGTCCCCACCCGTCCGGCATGCTGAGGTCCGTGCGCGAGGACCTGTGGCTCCGCTTCCTGTCCGGACCCGACGTCGACGCCCTGGGGGTGACGCCGGCCGAGGTCGTCTCGGCCGTGGAGGCGGTGGTCGCCGCCCACGGTCGCGGCGAGACCGTCTTCGAGCCGCGCACCCACCTGGTGCCCGACAACGACGGCCGCGGCCACTTCAACGTGCTGCGGGGCCACGTCTCCTCCCTCGGCGACCACGGGGTGAGCGGCGTCAAGGTCGTCGGCGACTTCGTGCCCAACTACACCCTCGGGCTGCCCAGTGAGCTGGCGCTGCTGACGCTCTACGACCCGCACACC
Organism: Marmoricola sp.; assembly: GCA_052040065.1. GTDB lineage: Bacteria > Actinomycetota > Actinomycetes > Propionibacteriales > Nocardioidaceae > Marmoricola. Next base: position 5,761 of record JBQGFI010000086.1, on the reverse strand, counting down.
GGCGTGCCCCGCTGCATCATGGACGCCACCTTCGTCACCGAGGCGCGCACCGGCGCCATGACCGCGGTCGGCGCCAAGCACCTCGCCCGGCCCGGCAGCAAGGTCCTCGGCCACGCCGGTGCGCGGGGCACGGCGTACAGCAACGTGGTGATGCTCGACGCGCTGCTCGACCTCGACGAGGTGCGGGTCACCAGCCGCCGCCCGGAGTCGCGCGAGGCCTTCGCCGCGCAGCTGCGGGAGGTGCTGCGCGCCGAGGTGGTGGTCACCGAGACCGTCGGCGAGGCCTTCGACGGCGCCGACGTGTGCGTCGAGGCGACCCGCCTGACCGAGCCGGCGCCGCTGGTGCGCCGCGAGCACCTCGCCGAGGGCTCGCTGCTGGTGCCCTACGGCACCGTCAGCGCGCTGGAGGCCGAGCTGCTCGACGGCGTCGACAAGGTGGTCGTCGACGACTGGCGCGAGGCGCAGTCGGGGCGCTTCGGCGCGCTGCGCTCGCAGGTCGACAGCGGTGCGCTGTCGCCGCAGACGCTGCACGCCGAGCTGGGCGACGTCGTCACCGGGCGACGCCCGGGTCGCGAGTCCGACGACGAGCGGGTGCTCTTCTGGCACCGCGGCCTCTCGATCCTCGACGTGGCCCTCGGCCAGCTGCTGCTCGACCGGGCCGAGGCCTCCGACGTCGGCACGATGGTGCGCTACCGGTGATCGTCACCTCGCCGGACGACCTCGACACCGCCGCCGTGCGGCGCATCGCCGACGGCGCCGACGTCGAGCTGGCCGACGACCTGCTCGCCGAGCTCTCCCGGCGTCGGGCGGCGATGCTGGAGGTGCTCGCCGCCGGCGCCCGGGTCTACGGCGTCACGACCGGCGCCGGGGCCCAGAGCGTGGTCGACCTCGACCCCGACGCGCAGGCCCGGCAGTCGACCTCGCTGCTGCTGGCGCGGGCCGTGGGCGGGGCGCCGTACCTCGGGGAGCGAGAGGTGCGGGCGCTGCTGGCGTGCCGGCTGCGCACCCTCGTCGGCCCCGACAGCGGCGTCGGCCCCGACCTCGCGCGGTGGGTCGCGACCCTGCTGCGCGAGCGCGTGGTGCCGGCGGTTCCCCGGGCGGGCTCGGGCTCGGCCGGCGACATCGTGCCGCTGGCCCACGCCTTCGGCCACCTCGGCGACGCCGGCATGCTGCTGGTCGACGGCGAGGAGGTGTCGGCCCGGCCGGTGCTCGAGGCACGTGAGCTCGTGCCACCGCCGCTCGGGCCCAAGGAGGGCATCGCGCTGCTCGGCGGGGTGCCCGTGGCCACTGCGCTCGTGACCCTCGCCGGCGCGCGGGCGCGTCGCCTCGCCCAGCAGGAGCTGCTCGTCGCGGCCGGGCAGGTGCTCGTCGCCGGGGTCTCGCGCGACCCGTACGACGCCCTGGTCGCGCGCGCCGACCCCGAGCTCGCCGGGGTGCTCGCGCGGCTGCGGGCCCTGGTCGGCCCGGAGCCGGCGCCCCGGTCGCTGCAGGCCCCCGTCTCCTTCCGGGTCGTGGGTCCGGTCCTGGCCCACGTCGACCGCAGCCTGGGCGCGCTCGAGGCCGCGGTGGCGCGGGCGCTCGACGGGGTCACCGACTCCCCGGCGTACGACGAGGAGGGCGGGGTGCTCCGCGGCACGCCGGGCTTCCACGGCCTCGACCTGGCCGCCACGGCCGACGCCGTGCGGGCGGCGGCCGTGCACGCCGCCTCCGTCGGCACCGCGCGGTTGCACCGCCTGCTGGACCCGCGGACCACCGGTCTGCCGGCGCAGCTGGCGCTCGACCCCGGCCCGCACGCGGGGCTCGTCGCCGTGCACAAGCGTGCGGTGGGTGCGGTGCACGCGTGCCTCCCGGTCGCCGCCACCCCGCTCGCCACGGTGGAGACCTCGGGCGGCCAGGAGGACGTGCAGAGCTTCGCCACCGAGGCCGCCGCGTCGCTGGGGCGGGCGCTCGACGCCTGGGAGGAGGTGGTCGCGTGCGGCCTCCTCGCCGTGCTCCAGGCGGCCGCGCTCGACCCGGCGCGGGTCCAGGCGGCGCCCGACCCGTTAGGGGTCGCGCTCCGGGGGGCACGGGAGGTCGTGCCCGCGAGCGCGGCAGACCGCCCCTGGGGACCTGACGTCGAGCGCCTGCGCCACCTGCTGGACGTCGGGTGGGGTACCGACACCGAGGCAATAGCCTCGTAGATCGATCGATCAACTACTAGGTTGTCGACAAGCCGGGGAGCGGAGAGACCAGTGATCGAGTTCACTCAGGTGGTCAAGGCCTTCCCCGACGGCACCGTCGCGGTCGACCACCTCGACCTGACCCTCGAGAGCGGCCGCATCACGGTCATGGTCGGCCCCTCCGGCTGCGGCAAGACCACGTCGCTGCGGATGATCAACCGGATGATCGACCCGACCTCGGGCTCGATCGCCATCGACGGCCGCGAGGTCACCACGACCGACCCCGCCGAGCTGCGGCGCTCGATCGGCTACGTGATCCAGCACGCCGGTCTCTTCCCGCACCGCACCATCGAGGACAACATCGCGACCGTGCCGGTGCTCACCGGGGTGAGCCGCCGCACCGCGCGCACCCGGGCCGTGGAGCTGATGGAGCTCGTCGGGCTGCCGTCGTCGTACGCCAAGCGCTACCCGGTGCAGCTCTCCGGCGGCCAGCAGCAGCGCGTGGGCGTCGCCCGGGCGCTCGCCGCCGACCCTCCGGTGATGCTGATGGACGAGCCCTTCAGCGCGGTCGACCCCGTCGTGCGCACCCAGCTGCAGGACGAGTTCCTCCGGCTGCAGTCGGAGCTCGGCAAGACCATCGCCTTCGTGACCCACGACATCGACGAGGCGATCCGCATCGGCGACCGCGTCGCGGTCTTCGCCGAGGGCGGCCGGCTCGCGCAGGTGGCGCCGCCCGCGGAGATCCTCGCCCACCCGGCCGACGACTTCGTGGCCGACTTCGTGGGTCGTGACCGCGGCTTCCGCGGGCTCACCTTCAGCGACGCCCAGGAGCTCCCGCTGGAGCCGGTCGACACCCCGGTCGCCGGCGCGACCCTGCAGCTCGAGGACGGCCGCCCCGTCGGCTGGTCGCGCGACGGTCACACGCTGGAGCTCGGCGGCAGCTTCGGCCCCGGCGACTCCTTCCGGGCCGCGCTCGACAACGCGATCCGCTCGCCCGTCGGTGCCGCGGTCCGGGTCGACGGCGACGGCCGCGCCGAGGGCATCTGCCGCCACGAGACCATCGCCGAGCAGCTGCGGGCGCGGGGCTGACCCGATGGGTGGCTACCTCGGTGAGGTCCGCGACTACCTCGACACCAACGGCGAGCTCGTGCTCGACCTGCTCGGCCAGCACGTCCTGCTCGCGCTGCTGCCGGTGCTGCTGGCGCTGGTGCTCGCGATCCCGGTCGGCTACCTGGCCACCCGCTACGGCTGGCTCTACCACCCGCTCCTCAACGCCTCGGCGCTGCTCTACGCCATCCCCTCGCTCGCGCTCTTCGCGCTGCTGCCGGGCCTGCTCGGCACCCGTGTGCTCGACCCGGTCAACATCGTGGTGGCGCTGACGATCTACTCCTTCGCGCTGCTCGTGCGCACGGTGGCCGACGGGCTCCGCTCGGTCGACGCGACCGTGACGCAGGCGGCCACGGCGATGGGCTACCGCCGGGTCCGCCGGCTGCTCACGGTCGAGCTGCCCATCGCCGTGCCGGTGATCTTCGCCGGCCTGCGGGTGGCCACCGTCTCCAACATCAGCCTGGTCAGCGTCGGCGCGCTGATCGGGGTCGGCGGCCTCGGTCAGCTCTTCACCCGCGGCTTCCAGCTCTTCTACTCGGTGCCGATCGTGATCGGCCTGGTGCTCTCGATCCTGCTCTCGCTGGTCGCCGACCTGCTGCTCGTGCTGGCCCAGCGCGGCCTCACCCCCTGGACCCGGGCGGAGGCCTCGCGATGAGCGACGGACTGCTCTCCGTGCTGCTCGACGGGTCCATGTGGGCGCCGGGCACCGACGGCGGCTTCTGGCAGCGGCTGGTCGAGCACCTCGGCTACACCTCGCTGGCACTGGCGATCGCCCTGCTGATCGCGTTCCCCGTGGGGCTGCTGATCGGCCACACCGACCGCTTCGCCTTCGTCGCGATCAACTCCGGCAACGCCGGCCGCTCGCTGCCCACCCTCGGGCTGATCGCGATCATCGTGGTGCTCTTCGGCATCGGGTTGCTGCCCGTCACGGTGGCGCTGGTGGTGCTCGCCATCCCGCCGATCCTGACCAACACCTATGCGGCCATCCGTGCCGTCGACCGCCACACCGTCGACGCCTCACGCGGCATGGGCATGACCGAGACCTCGATCCTGCTGCGCGTCGAGCTGCCCATCGGGCTGCCGCTGATCTTCGGCGGCCTGCGCAACGCCACGCTGCAGGTGGTCTCGACGGCCACCGTGGCGGCGTACGTCGGCTCCGGCGGGCTCGGTCGCTACCTCATCGACGGCCTCGCCACCCGCGACTACCCGCAGATGTTCGCGGGCGCCGTGCTCGTCGGCCTGCTCGCCGTCGTCCTCGACCTGCTGCTGGCGTCTGTGCAGCGCCTCGTCGTCTCGCCGGGGGTCAGCGGTCGTGCCGCGACCCGGCGTACCGGACCCGTCCCCCGTCCCGCCACACCCACCGAGAGGTAACCCGTCATGACCCGACGACCCACCCTGCTGATCGGGGCCGCCACGGCCTCGCTCGCCCTGCTCGCCGGCTGCGGCGGCGGAGGCGGCGACGACGCCTTCTCCGAGGGGGAGAGCGACGCCGGCACCATCGTGATCGGCTCCGCGAACTTCCCGGAGAACGAGCTGTTGATGAACATGTACGCCGTCGCCCTGGAGGACGCCGGCGTCGAGGTCGAGACCAAGCCCAACATCGGCTCGCGCGAGATCTACATGCAGGCGCTCGACGACGGCTCGATCGACCTGCTGCCGGAGTACAACGGCGCGCTGCTCGCCTACCTCACCGCCGCGAAGGGCGAGGAGGTGCCGCGCGACGTCACGTCCCCCGAGCAGGTCAACGAGGCGCTGCAGGAGGTGCTCCCCGAGGGCACCGAGACGCTGCCGCAGTCGGAGGCCGAGGACAAGGACACCCTCTCGGTCACGGCCGAGACCGCCGAGGAGTACTCGCTGACCTCGATCGCCGACCTCGAGCCCAGCGCCGACCAGCTGGTCGTCGGTGCCGGCCCGGAGTTCAAGGAGCGCTTCCAGGGCCTCGTCGGCCTCAAGGAGGTCTACGGCCTGGAGTTCGAGTCGTTCAAGCCCCTCGACGTGGGCGGCCCGCTGACCGTGTCGGCGCTCAAGGACGGCACCATCGACGTCGGCAACATCTTCTCGACCGACTCCAACATCGAGGCCGAGGGCTTCGTGGTGCTCGAGGACCCGGAGAACCTCTACACCTCGCAGAACATCCTGCCGCTGATCCGCTCCGACAAGCTGACCGGTGAGGCCGAGGACGCCCTCAACGCGGTCTCCGAGGCGCTCACGACCGAGAACCTCACCGAGGCGCTCGCGCGCGTGCAGCTGGAGAAGGAGGACCCCGCCGTCGTCGCGGAGGACTTCCTGACGGAGAACGACGTCATCGGCGGCTGACCCCGCCCTCGCCCGCCACGGGTGGGTCCGCCGTCACCCTGGTGACCGCGGGCCCACCCGTGCGGCGTCTCGTGGGCCCCGTGGGGGTCGAACCCACAACCCGCGGATTAAAAGTCCGCTGCTCTGCCATTGAGCTAGAGGCCCGGGGACATGGGGACTCTCACTCGGAGCTCCCGCCG
>JBQGFI010000085.1:0-4965 GCA_052040065.1 Marmoricola sp. | reverse complement strand
AGGTTGACGCCGAGGCTGCGCAGGTGGAGCCGGGCGACCTCCTCGTCGAGGTGCTTGGGCAGCACGTAGACGCCGGTCGGGTAGTCCTCGGTGCGCGTGTAGAGCTCGATCTGCGCCAGCACCTGGTTGGTGAAGGAGTTCGACATCACGAAGGACGGGTGGCCCGTGGCGTTGCCGAGGTTCATCAGCCGGCCCTCGGAGAGCACGATGATCGCGTTGCCGCCGGGGAAGGTCCACAGGTCGACCTGCGGCTTGATGTTGGTCCGCTCGGCGACGCCCTCGGCCTCGAGGCCGGCCATGTCGATCTCGTTGTCGAAGTGACCGATGTTGGCGACGATCGCGTTGTGCTTCATGCGGCGCATCTGGTCGACCGTCACCACGTCGCGGTTGCCGGTGGCGGTGACGACGATGTCGGCCACGGGCAGCGCGTTGTCGAGGGTGTCGACCTGGTAGCCGTCCATGGCCGCCTGGAGCGCGCAGATCGGGTCGATCTCGGTGACGATCACCCGGGCGCCCTGGCCGCGCAGCGACTCGGCCGAGCCCTTGCCCACCTCGCCGTAGCCGCAGACGACCGCGACCTTGCCGCCGATGAGCACGTCGGTCGCACGGTTGATGCCGTCGATGAGCGAGTGGCGGCAGCCGTACTTGTTGTCGAACTTCGACTTGGTGACCGAGTCGTTGACGTTGATCGCCGGGAAGAGCAGCTTGCCGTCGCGCATCATCTCGTAGAGGCGGTGCACCCCGGTGGTGGTCTCCTCGGTGACGCCCTTGACCGAGTTGGCGATGGGGGTCCAGTGGTCGGCGCTCTTGCTCAGCTGCGCGCCGAGGACCTCGAAGATGATCCGCTGCTCGGTCGAGGTCGCCGTGGTCGGGTCGGGGGCCTCGCCGGACTTCTCGGCCTGCACGCCGAGGTGCACGAGCAGCGTCGCGTCGCCCCCGTCGTCGAGGATCATGTTGGGCTGCTCGTCGGCGGGCCAGTCGAGGATCTGCTGGGTGCACCACCAGTACTCCTCCAGCGACTCGCCCTTCCAGGCGAAGACCGGGACGCCCTGCGGGTCCTCCGGCGTGCCCTCGGGACCGACGACGACCGCGGCGGCCGCGTGGTCCTGGGTGGAGAAGATGTTGCAGGAGGCCCAGCGGACCTCCGCGCCGAGCTCGACGAGGGTCTCGATGAGCACGGCGGTCTGGATGGTCATGTGCAGCGAGCCCGCGATGCGCGCGCCGGCGAGCGGCTTGGTCGCGCCGTGGCGCTCGCGCATCGCCATCAGGCCGGGCATCTCGTGCTCGGCGAGGCGGATCTCGTGGCGGCCGTAGGTGGCCAGGGTGAGGTCGGCGACCTTGAAGTCCATGAAGCAGTCCTAAAGGAGGAGTCGTGACGGTCTACGCACGCCCGGAGGGCGCGGTGCGGCACGCGCGCGGAGCCCTCGAGGGGCCCGAAGGCTCGGTGCCAGGCGTCAGACCACGGTCTCGTGCGAAAGGCGCGTCTCCATGCTACGTCACGTCTCGAGCCCGACCTGCAGGTACGCCGCGGCGTACGTGCCGGTGGCGAGCATCGCGGCGTAGCGCGCCACGTCGGTCGGCGCCGCGGAGGTGATCCGCTCGACCCGGACGCCGCGCTCGCGCGCGGACCGCTCCAGCTGCTCCTCGGTGGCGCGCACCAGCTCGTCGTCGGCCGCGTCGTCGAGGAGCACGAGCGCGGGACGCCGCTCCGGGGCGGGGTCGGCGAAGGGGTCGGCGAAGACGTCGGCCTGCCGGGTGGCCTCGAGCACCGAGAGCAGCTGCTCGGCGTCGGCCGCCAGCGCCGTGCGGCCGGTGGCGCGGCGCACGGAGTCGGCGATGCGGCGGCCCGCCCTCGCGGCGAGCACGGTGCCACCCCAGAAGACGGGGTTGGCGTCGGCGATGCCGATCGCGAGGATCTTGGCGGGGTTGGTGGCCAGGTCGCGGAAGGGTCCGCACGTCACCGCCACGTCGTCGAGCGCGGTGGCGACGACCTCGGGGTCGGTGCGGGGGCCCAGGTGGACCCGGTCGAGCAGGTCGAGCACGGTGATGGCGACCGCGAGCTGGTCGCCGGTGGCGACGGGCACCAGGACGCAGTCGCGCCCCACCGCGTGGCGACCGACGAGCGACTCCTCGGGCGCCGCCACGACGGTCGGGCAGCCGCGCCGGACCGCCTCGGCCACGGCGGCCGCGGTGGCGGGGTCCTCGCCCTCGGGTGCGAGCACCACGGCGAGGTCGAGGCTGCTGGCCCAGCCCGGGATGCCCCGGCCCGGCCACGCCACGAAGGGCACCGGGCACACGGGCTCGAGCACCGCCCGCAGCAGCCGCGAGTCGGGCCCGGCCGCCAGCACGGCCCGGGGCTGCCAGTCCGAGAGCAGCGCCACGGCCTCCTCGAGGGCGTCCGCACCGGCCACCGCCTCGCGGCGCACCCGGGCACCGCCCTCGGCCAGGTGGCGCAGCCGCACGTCGGCGCGCAGCAGCGCGGCCTCGTCGTCGAGCAGGCCGTCGTCGAAGGTCATCGGTCCACCCACGACGGTGGGGCGGGAGCGACGGCGGCGGCGACGGCGGTCACGACGGCGTACGGGCCTCGTCGACCAGCAGCACGGGGATGTCGTCGCGCACCGGGTAGGCACGCCCGCAGCTGTCGCAGACCAGCTCGGAGGCGGCGTCGTCGACCGCGAGCGACCCCCGGCAGGCGGGGCAGACGATCACGTCGAGCAGGCGCGGGTCGAGGTTCATCGGTCTCTCCTGATCACGGCAAGCACCCGGTCGCGGACGTCGGTCATGATGTCACGGTCGTCGCCCTCGACGTTGAGGCGCAGCAGCGGCTCGGTGTTGGAGGGCCGCACGTTGAAGGTGCCGCCCGGGAAGGTCACGGTCATCCCGTCGAGGTGGTCGATCTCGGTGGCCGACCCCGCCCAGGCCGCCTCGAGCTCGGCCAGCACGGCGTCCTTGTCGGCGACCTCGGAGTTGATCTCGCCGCTCGCCGCGTAGCGGGCGTACGGCGCGAGCACCTCGGAGAGCGGCCGGTCGTCCTCGGCCAGCGCGGCGAGGGCGTGCAGCGCGGCGAGCATCCCGGAGTCCGCGCGCCAGAAGTCGCGGAAGTAGAAGTGGCCGGAGTGCTCGCCGCCGAAGACCGCCTGCGAGCGCGCCATCTCGGCCTTGATGTAGGAGTGGCCGACACGGGTGCGCACCGGGCGGCCCCCGAGCCGCGTGACCAGCTCGGGCACCGCGCGCGAGGTGATCAGGTTGTGGATCACCGCGGAGCCGGGGTCCTTGGCCAGCTCGCGCTCCGCGATCAGGCCGGTCAGCGAGCTGGGGTCGACGAGCTCGCCCCGCTCGTCGACCAGGAAGCACCGGTCGGCGTCGCCGTCGAAGGCGAGCCCGACGTCGGCGCCGGACGCGCGCACCGCCGCCTGCAGGTCGACGAGGTTGGCCGGCTCGATGGGGTTGGCCTCGTGGTGCGGGAAGGTGCCGTCGAGCTCGAAGTAGAGCGGCACCAGGTCGACGTCGAGGCGTCCTAGCACGGCCGGCGCGGTGAGCCCGGCCATGCCCTGGCCCGCGTCGACGGCGACTGTGAGCCGGCGACCACGCACCGGCGCCAGCGAGAGCAGGTGGGTGGCGTAGGCGTCGAGCACGTCGGTCTCGTCGATCGTGCCGGGGGTCGCGGCCCGGTGCTCCTCCCCCGCCGCCACCCGGTCGCGGACCTCGAGCAGCCCGGTCTCCGAGCCGACCGGCGTCGCGCCGGCCCGGCAGAGCTTCAGGCCGTTGTACTGCGCCGGGTTGTGGCTGGCGGTGAACATCGCGCCGGCGCGGTCGAGGCTGCCGGCGGCGAAGTACAGCTGGTCGGTGCTCGCCAACCCGATCAGGGTGACGTCGGCCCCGGCGAGCGCCGCGCCCTCGGCGAAGGCGCGCGCCATGCCGGGCGAGGACGGCCGCATGTCGTGGCCCACCACGAGCGCCGTCGTGGGGAGCACCGCGACGACGGCGTTGCCGATCGCCCGCGCCAGCGGCTCGTCGACCTGCTCGGGCACCAGCCCGCGCACGTCGTAGGCCTTGAAGACCTGGGCGAGGTTGGCGGGGTCGGTCGTGGTCACCCCCGCAGCGTAGGGCGCGCTCAGTCGTCGGCGCGCAGCGCCTGCAGGTGCCCTCGGCGCGCGCCGGGACGCAGCGCGGCGGGGGGCTCCTCGACCGGCGCGGGCCGCGGCGCGGCGGCCTCGCGGACGGCGTCGGCCAGGGCGAGCAGGTCGTCGCTGGTGGGGCCGGAGCGGTCGTCGCTGGCCAGCCGGAGCACCTCCCACCCGCGGGGGGCCGAGAGCCGCTGGCTGTGCAGCTCGCACAGGTCGTAGGCGTGCGGCTCGGCGAAGGTGGCGAGCGGGCCGACCACGGCGGTCTGGTCGGCGTAGACGTAGGTCAGCGTGGTCAGGGCCGGACGGCCGCACGCGGCGCGGGAGCATCGACGGAGCAGGGCCACGGCGGGGACGCTACCGGCTGCGGGGGCCGGCGCGCCGTAGGCTCGCGGCCGTGACCTCGACCTCTCCCCGCCCGCCGTCGCGGGACCGGCGCGGTCGCGGGGCGCGGGGCCCGCGGCTCGGCACCGCGGTGCCCGCGCGGATGTCGCCGCGCGAGCGCTTCGACCGGATCGCCCTCGACGTGCTCGACGACCTCGAGGAGCGTCATCCCGACACCCTGGGCGCCGTCGAGCTGGCGGTGGAGGAGTGCCCGGTGCTGCCGCGCACCTGGGTCGCGCCGCGGGTGCCGCTGGCCACCATGGTCGCCTCGACGGCCACCTCACCGCCCCGCCTGGTGCTTTTCCGCCGTCCACTGGAGCACCGCGTCACCGGTCCGGGCGACCTCGAGGCGCTGGTCCTCACCGTCGCCGTGGAGCAGCTCGCCGACTACCTCGGCGTGCGCGCCGAGGACCTGCACCCCGACTACGAGCCGCCGGACTGAGGCCCGGCGGGACCG
>JBQGFI010000084.1:0-6866 GCA_052040065.1 Marmoricola sp. | reverse complement strand
ACCACGAGGTCCTCGGGCTTGGCGTCGAGGTCCGCCCACGGCATCGTCGCCTGGGTGGTGCCCCAGCCGGCGGGGTGCGAGAGCGCGGTGACCGTGGTCTTCTCGTCGGTCTCGTCAGCGTCGGTCTCGGACGCCGTCATGGCGTCGCGGGCCTCGCGCGCCAGGGCGGCGAGGTCGAGGTCGGCCTCACCCAGGCCGCCGGTCAGGTCGGCCGTGATCGGCGCCTGCGCGGCCTTGGCCCGCGCGTCGGCGGTGCACAGCTCGAGCAGCTCGGCGGTCATCTCCTCCGGGCTCCAGGTGCGGACGCCGGCGGCCTCGACGGCGCCGACCAGCGGGTCGTTGCCGCCCATGAGGCCGGTGCCGCGGACCCACCCGATGTGGGCGTGGGCCAGCGAGACCCGGGCCGACCCGGCCTGCTCGGCGTGCCAGCGCTGCACGAAGGCGTCGAACGCCGCCTTGGCCTCGCCGTAGGCACCGTCGCCACCGAAGCGGCCACGGTTGGGCGAGCCGGGCAGCACCACGTGCACCCGCTGGCCGAGCTTGTGCTCGGCACCCTGCGCGGCCAGGCCGGTGACGAGGCGCTCCACGCCCCAGACCAGCACGCGGAACTCCACCTCGGCGCGGGGACCCGCGTCGGCCGCGGTGCCCTGCACGGGCGGGGCGGCGAAGGGGAAGACCAGCGTCGGGGAGAGCGCGGGGCGCAGCTCGGTGCGCTGGCCACCCGCCTCCTCGACCACGGGGGAGGAGATCCACTCGACCAGCGCGTCGACGTCGGCGTACGACGCCAGGTTGGCCGGCAGCACCCACAGGGCGGCACCGGTCGACGCGTGGTCGCGGTAGAGGCCGCGGAAGTAGTCGAGCCGGGCCTTGGAGAGCCGCGAGGTGGTCGCCACCACGGTGGCGCCGCCGCGCAGCAGGTCGCCCACGACGGAGCCGGCGATGGAGCCGGGGGCCGCGCCGGTGACGACGGCGACCTCGCCGGCGTACTGCGGCGCGGTGTCGACGGCCGCGAGCACGCCCTCGTAGAAGTCGACCAGGTCGCTGCGGCCCTCGGTGCGGGCCCGCTCGAGCCACCAGGCGGCCTGCGCCTGCGCGTTGGCGTCGAGCGCGGCGTAGCTGCGGGTCAGCACGTCCTCGTCGCCGGCCCAGGCGCGGGCGAAGTCCTCGCGGACCGAGGCCCAGCGGTCGTCGAGCAGCACGGCGCGCTTGGCGTCGAAGGCCGGGGCGACCTTCTTGGCCCAGTCGGAGCCGAGCTCGGCCTCGACGAGCTGCACCAGCTCGGCGTCGAGGTCCTCCTCCGACTCGCCGACGCCCTCGTCGGCCAGGCCGAGCCGGCCCAGCAGGTGGCGCGCGGTGGAGGCCAGCACGCCCTCGGGGCCGGTGATCGACTCGGTGAGCTCGCCCAGCGCGGCGGCGTCGACGGTGCCGCCACCGCCGGCCTCGCCACCGGCGGGCATCGAGACGCTCACGCCGTGCGCGGCGCCGACGGCCTGCACGGCCTGGTCGACCGCGGCCGCGACGTCGGCGGGCGGGCTGTCGAAGCCCAGCGCCCCGCCGCGGGTGGAGGAGCCGTCACGCAGGCCGCACGCGAGCAGCGCCTGCACGTGGCTGACCCAGCCGGGGCCGAGCTGCCAGGTGTCGGTGACCCGGTCGGTGATGGCCGCGGCCTTGGCGCCCTTGGAGCCGGCGAACTTGCGCAGCGTGTCGCCGACGGCCTCGGTGAGCACCGGGCCGAAGGCGGAGTAGCCGCGGGCGAGCTTGTCGACCTTGCCGCCCAGCGACTTCCAGTCGGCCTCGGCGGCGCCGTCGATGGCGCCCAGGCCGAGCTCGGCGCCGAGGTCGACCAGCAGCTGGTTGCGGCGCGAGGAGACGCCGTCGCACAGCGCCTCGATCGTGTCGGCCGTGCCGATCTGGTCGGGCCGCACCTTGGTGCGCAGCGCGGCCAGCGTGGTGGTCGCGTCGGCGGCGCTGTAGGTCAGGTCCGCCGGACGCTCGGCGCCCGGCGCGGCGGTGGGGGCGGCAGCGGGGGCCGCCGCCTGGGGAGCGGCCTCGGCCTGCGGCGTCGCCTCGCTCGCCTCGGCCTCGGGAGCCTCCTCCTCGTCCTCCACCACGGGGGTGTCGGTGCCGAAGACCACGGCGGAGTCGCGCTCCACGTTGAGGATGCGCGGCGCCTCGCCGTCGTAGGTCGGCAGCTTGGTGGTGTTGGCGGCCAGGTTGGCGATCGTGGGAGCACCCGCGACGCCGACCTCGACGAACTGCTCGATGCCCAGACCGGTGCCCGTCGCCGTCTCCTGCGCCGGGGTGGCGAAGAGCAGGTCCTGGGTCTCGATCCAGCGCACCGGGCTGGCGAACTGCCAGGCCAGCAGCTCGATCAGCAGCGCCCGGCCGAGCCGGCTCGGGTCGGCCGACCACGACGCCCAGTCCTCCAGCGCCGGCTTGAGCAGCGGGGAGTCGACGTACGCCGCGACCTCCTCGACGAAGCTCTTGTCGAGCGAGAAGAGGCGGGGCACCAGGTTGGGGATGTAGCGCCCGATCAGCAGCGTCGGGTCGATCGTCTCCGGCAGCAGGTCGTCGAGCGTGGCCCGGAAGTCGGGCACGCCGGCGTGCAGCTCGGAGGAGTGGAAGGGCACGTCGATGCCCGGCACCAGGATGAAGGCGGCCTTGCCGTTGAAGCGCTTGCGGCGCTCGGCGACCTCCTCCTCGAGGACCTCCAGACCGCGCACCGTGCCCGCGATGGCGTACTGCGAGCCACGCAGGTTGTAGTTGACGATCTGGATGAACTCGCCGGTGCGCTCGGAGATCTCGGCGACCCAGCCGGCGACCTCGTCGTCGGCGAGCTTGATCTGCGAGGGCCGGATGGCGGCGAGCCGGTAGTTGGAGCGGCCCTGCGCGTCGCGCGGCACCAGGTGGTGCATCGCCATGCCGCGGCGGAAGACGATCTCCAGCAGCGCCTCGAGCGGGAGGATGCCGGTGACCGCCGCGAGCGCGTTGTACTCGCCCACGGAGTGGCCGCAGGTGATCGCGCCCTCGACGAAGACGCCGCTCTCGCGCATCTCGGCGACCTGGGCGACGGCCAGCGTGGCCATCGCGACCTGGGTGAACTGGGTCAGGAAGAGCACGCCGTCGGGGTGGCGGTGCAGCTCGCCGTCGGCCCACAGCTCGGTCGGGTTGTCGCGGACGACGGCCAGGATCGTGAAGCCGAGGGCCTCGCGGGTGTGGGCGTCGGCGCGGTCCCAGACCTGCCGGGCGGCGGCCGAGCGGGTGCGGGCGTCGAGGCCCATGCCCTGGCTCTGGATGCCCTGCCCGGGGAAGGCGTACGCCGTGCGCGGCGCGGCCACGACGGCCTCGGCGACCATGGCGAGCTCGCCGTCGGCGCGCACGCTGACCTCGAGCACGGTGTCGCCGTCGAGCACGCCGGTGCGCTCGACGGTCACCTCGACCTCGGCGCCCGGCTGCACCGGCGCGACCCAGCGGGTCAGCCAGGAGCGGACGGCGCGCGGGTGGTGCGAGGCGCCGGCGGACGCCGCGGCGCGCTGGGCGACCGCGGAGGTCCACATGCCGTGCACGATCGGGCCGTCGAAGCCCGCGAGGCGAGCGGCGGGCACGTCGGTGTGCAGCGGGTTGTGGTCGCCGCTGACCGCGGCGAAGGCGGCCATGTGCTTGGGCGCCGTCGCGGTGAAGCGGTCGAGCCGGGCGCGGGGGCGCTCCTCCGCGTCGCCGGTGACCGACCCGGGGCCGGCCAGCTCGGCCTGGCCCGTGCGGCCGCGCACCATGAAGCGCTCGGAGAGCGTGGCCACGGTGGCGTCGCCCTCGGTGACGGTGACGTCGACCGAGATCACCTGGCCGGCGACCGAGTCGACGGTGCCGGTGCGGGTGGCGGTGAGGGTCAGCTCGGCGCCGTCGGCGACGTCGGCCAGCGGACGCTCCAGGGTGATGCGGTGGTCGAGGTGCACCAGGTCGAGCAGGCCCTCGACGGGACCGATGCAGGCGAAGACCGCCGGCCAGGCGAGCCCCACGAGCGTGTCGGGGACGACGCCGGCCTGCGGGTCGGCCTGGCCCTCGCCGCGGCGGCGGCGCGCGGGGTCGGTGACGCCGACGTGGTCGGCGACGAGCGCGGAGCTCCAGGTCGCGGTGACCGTGGCGCTGCCGTCGGTGACCTCGGGCAGGGTGCCGCCCGCGGTGACCGCGAGCAGCTCGGACATCGCGGAGGTGACCGACTCCTCGCTGATCACGGGGAGGCCGCCGGCGGGCACGCCGGAGAGGTCGACCCGCAGCGCGAGCTCGCCCTTGCTCAGCGGCACGCGCAGCACCGCGGAGGTGTCGTCGTCGCCGGCCTCGAGGCCGGCCTCGGTGCCGACCAGGCGGTGCAGCGGGTTGGCGATCACGCGCCCGGCCCACACCAGGTCGGTGGCGGCGGCCGCGGCGTCGAGCAGGGTGGCGTCGTCGCCCACGGTGGTGCGGGCGACCGCACGCAGCGGCGCGACGTCGGCGGCGGTGAGGTCGTCGACGAGCGCGGCCTCGAAGCGGTCGAGCAGGTCGGCGACCGGCTCGTCCTTGACGGTGATGCCGGCGACGGCGACCGGGCCGGGGATCACGATGACCTGGTCGGCGCCGTAGGCCTCGTCGTGGGCCTGCCACAGCGAGTCGGAGCGCCACCAGCGACGCACGTCGGCGTCGACCACGGGCACGAAGGTGACCGGCTTGCCGGGACGGCGGCAGACCTCGACGAAGAAGGAGACGTCGGCGGGGTGGAGCACGCAGCCGCTGGCCTCGGGGTACGCCGCGACGAGCGCGTCGACGCAGCCGGCCGGGTCGGTGGCGACCTGGGCGAGCTCGTAGGGCCGCTCGACCTCGCCGGAGGTCTCGGGCACGACGCGCGCCAGGGCGCGGTCGAGGAGCTCCTCGAAGCGGGTGCGCAGCGTGACGTCGAGCCACTGGCTGCCGGCGGCGTCCTTGCCGGTCAGCGACTCGGTCGAGGCCCGCGGGCCGGCGAGCTCGAGGTAGCGGCGCAGCAGCTGCTCGTAGGTCATGGTCTCGACGTCGCCGAAGTACGGCTTGCAGGTCGCGGCCATCGCCTCGACCAGCTCGTCCTTGCGGGCGAGCGCGGCCTCGGCGTCGCCGGCGACCTGGTCGAGCAGGGCGCCGCAGCGGGAGGCGGCGTTGTCGATCTCGTGGATGTCGGCGCCGAGCTGGCTGCGGCCGGAGGTGACGTCGCCGGCGCTGCGGCCGGCGCCGACCCAGCCGCCGTTGTCGCTGGTGGCGACGCCGGGGGTGGAGACGAGCAGGTCCTTGACGGCGTCGGCGGTGGTGGCCTCCTTGGCGGCCATCGCCGCGGTGCCGATGAGCACGCCGTCGACCGGCATCGCGGCCTCGCCGTGGGCGGTGGCCCAGGTGCCGCGCAGGTAGTCGACCGCGCGGTCGGGGGTGCCGATGCCGCCGCCGACGCAGACGACGAGGTTGTCGACGGCGCGCAGCTCGGCGTACGTCGCGAGCAGCAGCTCGTCGAGGTCCTCCCAGCTGTGGTGGCCGCCGGCGACGCCGCCCTCGATGTGGGCGATGACGGGGGTCTCGACCTCGCGGGCGATGGCGAGCACCTGGCGGATCTGCTTGACGGTGCCGGGCTTGAAGACGACGTGGCTGATGCCGGCGGCGTGGAGGTCCTCGATGATCGCGACGGCCTCGTCGGTCTCGGGGATGCCGGCGCTGATGACGAGCCCGTCGAAGGGGGCGCCCGCGAGGCGGGCCTTCTGCACCAGGCGCTGGCCGCCGACCTGCATCTTCCACAGGTAGGGGTCGAGGAAGAGGGTGTTGAACTGCGCGGTCGCGCCCTCGTCGAGCAGCTCGCCCAGGCGGGCGACGTTGTCGGCGAAGATCTGCTCGGTCACCTGGCCGCCGCCGGCGAGCTCGGCCCAGTGGCCGCGGTTGGCGGCCGCGGCGACGATCGCGGGGTCGACGGTGGTGGGCGTCATGCCCGCGAGCAGGATCGGCGACTTGCCGGTGAGGCGGGTGAAGGCGGTGTCGACGACGGGGGTGCCGTCGCCGCGGTCGATCAGGCGGGGGGCGTACGCCGACCAGTCGGCCGCCCGGCGGATCTCGGCGCCTGCGGTGAGGAGCAGGTCGCGGCCCGCGCTCGTGGCGGCGGGGACGACCGTGACGCCGCGACCGCGCAGGGCGCGGGCGGTGAGGTTGGCCGACAGCTCGGCCGGGCCCAGGTCGAGGACCCAGGCGGTCTGGGCGCCGACGGCGTCGACGAGCTCACGGGGCCAGTCGACCCGCTCCACGCAGATCGCCTGGGCGAGGTGCTCGGCCAGGGCGGCGTCGAGACCGCACTCCTCGGCCCACTCGCGCACCAGGTCGACGGCGGGGGCGAGCGCGGGGTGGTGGAAGCCGACGGCGACCGGGATCGACTCGAGCACGGGGCCGAAGGGGCGACCGCCGCGGGCCTTCTGCTCGACCTCGGCGCTCTCGCGGGCGGCGCGCTCCTCGACGGCGGCGCGGAAGCGGCGCAGCCCGTCGGGGGAGCCGCTGAGCACGGTGCGGCGGGGGCCGTTGACGGCCGCGACGACCACCTGGTCGTCCTCGCGGCTGGCCACGGCGGCCAGCTGCTCGACGTCGGCGAGGTCCGCGCCGGCGACCGAGAGCATCGGCGACTCCTCGCCGTGGCCGACCAGCCCGGCGCGGCGCGAGACGATGCCCGCGGCGGCGCCGATGAGGCGGGCGATGGCGAGCAGGTCGACGTCGCTGCAGGCCTCCTCCTCGCGGCGGCCGGCGAAGGCGGCGACGCCGAGGATGCCCTGCGAGTGACCGACGGCGGCGACGGGCGCCACGCGGGTCAGGTCGAGGCCCTCGGCGGAGAGCAGGTCGAG
>JBQGFI010000083.1:0-4751 GCA_052040065.1 Marmoricola sp. | reverse complement strand
ACCGGCGGCATCATCATCATGCCGAGCGCCATCAGCGCGCCGCTGACGACGATGTCGATCACCAGGAACGGCAGGAAGATGATGAAGCCGATGGTGAAGGCGTCCTTGAGCTCGCTGAGGATGAAGGCCGGCACCAGGGTGTCGAGCGAGACCTCGGAGCGGTTGGCCGGGAGGTCGCGGTCGGCGATGTTGGTGAGCATCCGCAGCTCGGAGTCGTCGGTGTTCTTGAGCATGAAGGTCTTCAGCGGCTCGACACCCGTGCTCCAGGCCGCCGAGGAGCTGAGGTCGCCGGCGAGGTAGGGCTGGACGGCGACCTCGTTGATCTCGCTGAGCACCGGGCTCATGATGAAGACGCTGAGGAAGAGCGCCAGGCCCACCAGCACCTGGTTGGGCGGCGTCTGCTGCAGCCCCAGCGCGTTGCGGGTCAGGCTCAGCACCACCAGGATCTTGGTGAAGCTGGTGCAGGTGAAGAGGATGGCCGGCACCAGCGAGATCAGCGTGACCGCCAGGATCACCGAGACCGAGCTGCTCGGCTTCTCGGCGATGCCGGTGAAGTCGACCGAGACGTCGCCGCCGTTCGTGGTGGTGCCCGCGGGGCCGTTCGCACCGTCGGGGCCGTTCGGTCCGACGTCGGCCCGGGGGACCTCGACCGCGGCGAGGACCACGTGGTCGGTCGGCACGGAGGCGGCCTCGGCGCTCGGGGCCAGGCCGAGGCTCAGCGCCAGCGCGCCCACCAGGGCGGCCAGGGCGAGCACCAGGCGGCGCACGACGTGGGGAGCGAGGGTCACCGTCGCCCCCGGGCGGCCGCGACGGCCTGCTTCCAGGTGTCGGGGGAGAGCACCGAGCCGGCCAGCGGCCCGCCCTCGCCCGGGCGGGCGGCCCGGGTGGGCAGGGCGGCCCGGGTGGAGCGGGCGGGCCGGGCGGCACGGTCGGACCGCCGGGCCGCGTGGGCGCCGCCGCGGCGGCGCACGGGGGCCGGTGCGGCGTCCGTGCCCGTCGGCGCGAGCTCCTCGGCCTCCACGGACTCGACGGCCTCGGGCTCGGGCTCGGCGGTGGCGGGCACGACGTGCAGCTCGCGGACGGCGCTGTCGAGCGCGCTGGCGAAGGGGGCCGCCGCCGGGGTGGCGTCGACGACGGACAGGTCCTCGGGGTCGAGCTCGGTCAGCATGCTCACCTGGTGGTCGGTGGCACCGACCACGAGCACCCGGCCGCCGATCTCGAGCACGGCGACCGAGCTGCTGCGGCTCAGCGCCTGGCGGTGCACCACGCGCACGGGGGCGTCGGCGCGGCCCTGGAAGCGGCGTCCGCCGATGCGGACGACCAGCAGCAGCAGGCCGACGACGAGTGCCAGCGAGGCGATCAGGCGCAGGGTGAGCTCGAGCATCCTCAGCCGGCCGAGGGCTCGATGATCTGCGTGATCCGGAGGCCGAAGTCCTCGTCGACCACGACGACCTCGCCGCGGGCGATCAGCCGGCCGCTGACCAGGAGGTCGGCGGGGCTGCCGGCGGCGCGGTCGAGCTCGACCACGTCGCCGGGGGCCAGGGTCAGCAGGTCGCGCACCAGCATCCGGGTGCGGCCCAGCTCGACGGTGACCTCCATGTCGACGTCGTGCAGCATCTCGATGCCTCGGCTCGACGGGGTGCGACCGGCGGTCGCGCGGGGCGCGGTGACGCCCTGCGACATGCTCGGCTCGTGGGTGACCGCGGAGGGCGGCACGCTCGGCGCGGCGGTGGCGGCCACCGGCTCGGGCGCGGCCGGGGCCGCGGTGGCGGGCGCGACGAGGACGTCGGAGGCGACGATGCCGCCGGCGAAGCCCTCGCCGATCAGCGGCACGACGCTCCAGGCGCCCCCGAGGGCGGCGGCGACCTCGGCCGGGGCCACCTCCTGGGCGGCACCCACGCGGACGCCGAGCGCCGCGCCGACCGCGTCGAGCGCGGGCTGGAAGGTGGAGGCGAGGTCGGCGCCGGGCTGGGAGGCGAGCGCCTGCGCCAGCTCCTCGCCGACGAGCAGGCCGACCCGGGCGGAGGTGCCGACCGCGTCGGCGACCAGGGCGCGCGGGAAGACCGCGGCCACCTGGTCGTCGCCGGGCTGCGGGGCGGCCGGGGTCAGCGAGGTCACCGAGGGCAGCGTCGCGACGGCGTCCGCGGCCGCCCGGGCGAGCAGCTCGAGCCCGGCGGTGTCGGCGGCGGCAGCGGTGGGGGCGGTGGTCACGAGTGCTCCTTGGGGGTGTTCACGACGAGGGCAGCCAGGCGCTGGCCCTGGGTGCCGGGAGAGGCGTAGGCGAAGGTCGCGCCGTCGGCGGAGACCTCCAGCGGAGCCACCGCGGGGTGGCTGAGGCGGATCACGTCGCCGACCGCGAGGTCGTCGAGGTCGACCGGGTGCAGGAGCGTCGGGCGGAAGTGCACGGCGACGTCGATCGGCAGTCCCTGGAACTGCTCCTGCAGCAGGCTCGCGGAGCGGGCCCGGGTGGCGCGCTCGCGCTCGGAGACCGGCGCGGGTGCCGCGGCGACCTCCAGCTGGGGGAGCAGGCCGTTGAAGGGCAGGCACAGCGTGAGCTCGCTGGCGGCCTCGCCGAGCAGCAGGTCCAGCGTCACGACGACGACGACGTCGTTGGGCGACCCGGCCTGCATGAACTGGGGGCTGTACTCGACCTCGACCTTGGCCGGGCGCACCTCGACGGTGCCCTCCAGGGAGGTCCGCAGCTCCTGGAGCAGGCGCTCGGTGAGCCCGCCGGCGATCTCCCCCTCGATGTCGGTGAGGGGGCGCTCGGGCTGCGTGGCGGCACCGGGACCGCCGAGCATGTGGTCGATGCAGGTCATCACGCCGTGCATCGGCAGGTTGAGCACCGCCAGGCCCTCGACGGGGTCGGCGCGGAAGACGGTCAGGTAGGTCGTGGGCGCGAGCGACGCGACGTACTCGCCGTAGCTGCGCTGCTCGACCGAGCGGAGGTTGGCGGCGCAGATGCGGCGCAGCGACGCCGTCAGCGCCGTCGAGCACTGCCGGGCGAAGTCCTCGAAGGCCACCTGCAGGATCCGCGAGTGCTCCCGCGAGAGCTGGATCGGGCGCCGGAAGTCGTAGGGCACGACGGGGCGCCCGGTGCTGCTGGCGGCACTGGCAGGGGGGGTCACACCCCCCGAATCGTCACCTGACGGCGATACCTGAGAGATTTCCGGTCATTGCGTGACGAACTCGGTGAAGTAAACCCCCATCACCTCGTGGTGGTAGAGGTGGTCGAGCTCCTTCTCGAGCTTCTTCTTCAGCTCGTGACGCTTCTTCTCGTCGGTCACCTCGGCCAGCGGCCGGCCGCTGAAGAGCTCGATCGTGGCGTCGAGCGCCTTGCTGCCGTCGGGCTCGTGGGCGATGTCGGCGGTGAGCTGCAGCGCGATGCCGATGCTCAGGTAGTGGTCGCCGGCCAGGTTGACCTGGATCGGGTCCATGGTGAAGACCTCGCCCGGCTCGGGCGCCTTCGGCTCGCTCGCGGCTGCGGGCCCGAGGAACTTCCAGTAGGCGCCGCCACCGACGAGCAGCAGCACGACGACGATGATGAGCAGCTTCTTCTTGCTCTTCTTCGGGGCCTCCTCGGCGCCGTCGGCGCCGGCGGGGGGCATCTGGGTGACGGTCATGACTGGCTTCCTCGTGAGGTCTCGGTCGCTGCCTCGGAGAGCAGCACCTGGGTGTCGGTGGGCAGGGCGGTCTCGACGACGATGTCGACGCGCTTGTTGACCCGCTGGGAGCCCGGCTCGTCAGGGTCGACGAGCGGGTTCTCGTGGCCGTGGGCCGTCGCCGTCAGGCGCTCGGCGGGCAGCTTCCACTGCTCGGTGAGGTAGCGCAGCACGTTGACGGCGCGGGCCGCCGAGAGCTCCCAGTCGGACGGGTAGTACTTGGGCTTGACGGGCACCTGGTTGGTGTTGCCCTCGATGACGAGCGGGTCCGGCAGGTCGAGCAGCACCGGAGCCAGGGCGTCGACGACCGCACGGCCACGTCCCGAGAGGTCGGCCACGTTGGGCTCGAAGGTCACGTGGCGCGAGACCAGGCTGACGACCAGGCCGCGGTCGGTGATCTGGGTCTGCACGTCGTCCTGCAGCCCCTTCTCGCGCAGGGTCCGCTGCAGCCGGGCCGCCACGTCGTTGAGGCGCTCCGCCTCGTTCTCCGCGGCGGCCGCACGGCGTCCGGCCGCGCGCTTCTCGTAGTCGGTGATCGCCTGCTCGACGGCCTGCGCCTTCGCCGGGTCGGACACCGAGGTGGTGTCGACCGGCTTGATCGAGGCGGCCGCGGAGTCGCCGGGCTGCTCGAGCACGCTCTCCGCGCCGTCGAGCACGCTCACCGAGGTGCCGAAGCCGGCGGCCAGGCCGACCTTGACCTGGTTGAACTTCTTCTCGTCGACCTGGCTCATCGCGAACATGACGATGAACAGCACCATCAGCAGGGTGACCATGTCGGCGTAGCTGACCAGCCAGCGCTCGTGGTTCTCGTGCTCCTCGGGCTCCTCGTACCGCTTCTTGGCCATGGCTACGCGGCCTCCTGGGCCGGGGCGCCACCGGGCAGCATCGAGCGCAGCTTCTGCGCGACCACCCGGGAGTTGGAGCCGGCCTGGATGGCGGCGACGCCCTCGATGGTCAGCTCCATGCGGTTGGCCTCGAGCTCGCCGAGCCGCTTGAGCCGGTTGCCCAGGGGCAGGAAGATCACGTTGGCCGACATCACGCCCCAGAGGGTCGCGATGAAGGCGGCCGCGATGAGGTGGCCGAGCTCCT
>JBQGFI010000082.1:0-7486 GCA_052040065.1 Marmoricola sp. | reverse complement strand
CGTCGTGGTCGACGAGCTCGCCGACCTGATGATGGTCGCGCCGCGCGACGTCGAGGACGCCATCGTGCGCATCACGCAGCTGGCGCGTGCGGCGGGCATCCACCTGATCCTCGCCACGCAGCGGCCCTCGGTCGACGTCGTCACCGGCCTCATCAAGGCGAACGTGCCGTCGCGACTGGCGTTCGCGACGTCGTCGCTCGCCGACAGCCGGGTGATCCTCGACCAGCCGGGCGCGGAGAAGCTGGTCGGCCAGGGCGACGGCCTCTTCCTGCCGATGGGCGCGAGCAAGCCCGTCCGCGTGCAGGGGTCGTGGGTCACCGAGGCCGAGATCGCCCAGGTGGTGGCCTCGTGCAAGACCCAGCTGGAGCCCGCCTACCGCGACGACGTCACCGCCCCCGCGGCGTCCAAGCGGGAGCTCGACGACGACATCGGCGACGACATGGAGCTGGTGGTGCAGGCGATCGAGCTGGTCGTCTCCACGCAGTTCGGCTCCACCTCCATGCTGCAGCGCAAGCTGCGGGTGGGCTTCGCCAAGGCCGGGCGCCTGATGGACATCCTCGAGAGCCGCGGCGTCGTGGGGCCCAGCGAGGGCTCGAAGGCGCGCGACGTGCTGATCAAGCCCGACGACCTCGACGAGGTCATCGCCACCATCCAGGGAGAAGCATGAGCATCGGCGAGTCGGCGGACCTGCACGAGCAGGTCGACCACGGGGACGACGACCAGCAGCGCGGGGGCGTGGCGGGCCCGGTCGGGATCGCGGTGCGCCACGACGTCCGGGTGCCGACGGCCGTGGCGCTCGGGTCGGCGGTGCTGACGCTGCTGTGGTTCGCCCGGGCCCTGGGGTCCGGGTCGTGGCTCGACTGGCTGTGGGTGGTGGTCCCCGCGAGCGTGGGCCTGGCCATGCTGCTCGCCCTGCGCGACTCCCGCGCCCCGCTGCTGGTCGCCGACGACCACGGCGTCCGGGTGCGTCGCGGGCTCACCTGGACCGGGGTGCGCTGGTCCGACGTCGACCGGGTCGAGGTGCGCGGCCGCGGCAGCGCGCTGCGCGACGGCGCGCTCGTGGTGCACGTCGCCGCCCCGGAGCCCGAGGGCGAGAGCGGTGGGGCCGGCGAGTCGGTCGAGCCCTCCGGCGCCACGACCTTCGAGGTCCCGCTCGGGCTGGGCACCAAGGTGGAGGTCGACGGCCTGAGCGGCAACCTGGTCGAGGACCTCGACTCCCTGGCCGCGGGCCAGGCCGCCGTGGTCGTGCTGACGCGCGAGGTGCCGGTCGAGGACCTCGCGGAGCCGCCGACCGAGACCGCGGCGCAGGCGCCCGTCGCCGAGCCGGAGCAGGCGTCCCCCGAGCCCGCCGCGACGGAGCAGATGATCACCGTCGAGCTGCCGGGCGAGATCGTGGTCACCGCCCCCGACGACCTGCCCGAGCAGCGGACGGCCGACCGCGTCGACAGCGTCGACAGCGTCGACAGCTCCGACCGTGCCGACGGCGCTGCCGCCGAGGTGGCCTCGCCGGACCCGGCGCCGGAGCCCGAGCCGGGCCTGGAGCCGGAGCGCACCGTGCGTGGAGCCGCGCGCGCCGAGGTCGTGCGCGAGTCCGTCCGTCGCCTCCCCGACGGCCTCGCCATCCCCGCCCAGCGCGGCGACGCGCCCGTCGTCACCGCGCGGGTCGAGGAGCCCGCCGCGGCGTACGACCTGACCGGTCCGGCGCCCTCGCCGGTCGCCGACCCGGTGATCGGCCCCGTGGTGGCGGCCGCCCGGCAGCGCGCCCGGCTCTCCATCGACACCCTCAGCGAGCGCACCCGGATCCGACCGCACGTGCTGGAGTGCCTCGAGGTCGACGACTTCGCGGCCTGTGGCGGCGACTTCTACGCCCGCGGCCACCTGCGCACCCTGGCCCGGGTCTTCGGTCTCGACGCCGAGGAGCTGGTGCGCCTCTACGACGAGCGCTACGCCGGCACCGAGATCGAGGCCCGCCAGGTCTTCGAGGCCGAGCTCGCCAGCGGCATCGGCGGTGGGGTCCGTGCCGCCACCAGCGGCCCGCGCTGGAGCGCGCTCGCGGCCGCGGTGCTGGTGCTCGTCGCGATCTGGGGCACCGCCCGCGTCTTCTCCGACGACCCGCAGGAGCTGGTGAGCCCCGCCCCCGACGTGGTCGACACCGCGGGGCTGGCGGGGGAGGAGCCCGAGCCGGTCGAGAGCGCGCTGGCCGCCATCCGCTTCACCGCCGAGGGCGCCGGCTCCCAGGTCGTCGTGCGCGACGGCACGGGTCGGATCCTGTGGGTCGGCCGGCTGGCCGACGGCCAGTCGCAGCAGGTCATCGGCACCGCGCCCTTCGACGTCACCGCGAGCAACGGCAGCGCCGTGAGCGTCAGCTACCTCGGCAAGGACCGGGGCACCGTCGGCGAGACCAGCGCGGCCGACAACCGCCGTTTCGGGGAGTAGCGGTCGGTCGGTCATACTCGACAACGGCTATGACGACTCCTCCTGCACCTTCCCCTGCACCCACGACCGTCGCGCTGGTCCGGCTGGGCTGCGCGCGCAACGACGTCGACGCCGAGGAGCTCGCCGGCCGTCTCGAGGCCGGGGGCTTCGCGCTCGTCGAGGACCCCTCCGCCGCGGAGGCGGTGGTGGTCAACACCTGCGGCTTCGTCGAGCAGGCCAAGAAGGACTCCGTCGACACCCTGCTCGCCGCCGCCGACCTCAAGGACGACGGCACCACCCGGGCCGTGGTCGCGGTGGGCTGCCTGGCCGAGCGCTACGGCGCCGAGCTGGCCGACTCCCTGCCCGAGGCCGACGCGGTGCTCGGCTTCGACGACTACACCGACATCTCCTCCAAGCTGCGCGGCATCCTCGACGGCGAGAGCCACGTGGCGCACACGCCGTCCGACCGGCGCCGGCTGCTGCCGATCAGCCCGGTGGAGCGGTCCGAGGCCGACGCCTACCAGCCCGGGCAGGACGGCGCGCTGCGCCGGCGGCTCGACGACGCCCCCTGGGCCTCGCTGAAGCTGGCGTCGGGCTGCGACCGCCGGTGCACCTTCTGCGCCATCCCGAGCTTCCGCGGCTCCTTCGTCTCCCGCCGCCCCACCGACGTGCTCGGCGAGGCGCGGTGGCTGGCCGAGCAGGGGGTCAGCGAGCTCTTCTGCGTGAGCGAGAACTCCACGTCCTACGGCAAGGACCTCGGCGACCTGCGCCTGCTGGAGTCGCTGCTGCCCGAGCTGGCGGCCGTGCCCGGCATCGCACGGGTGCGGGCGTCGTACCTGCAGCCCGCCGAGATGCGCCCGGGCCTGGTGCGCACGATCGCGGACACGCCCGGCGTGGCGGCGTACTTCGACCTGTCCTTCCAGCACGCCTCGGGGCCGGTGCTGCGTCGGATGCGCCGCTTCGGCGACGCGGAGCAGTTCCTCGGCCTGCTCGAGCAGGCCCGCGCGATCGCCCCGCGGGCGGGTGCCCGCTCCAACTTAATCGTGGGCTTCCCCGGTGAGACCGAGGCCGACCTGGAGATCCTCTGCGACTTCCTCAGCGAGGCCCGGCTCGACGCGATCGGCGTCTTCGGCTACTCCGACGAGGACGGCACGGAGGCCGAGCGCTTCGAGGACAAGCACGACGCCGACGAGGTCGCCGCGCGCGTGGCGCACGTGAGCGAGCTGGTCGAGCAGCTCACCGACGAGCGCGCCCGTGAGCGGGTCGGCGAGGAGGTGCTGGTGCTCGTCGAGCGCGTCGACGACGACGGGATCGAGGGACGCGCCGAGCACCAGGGCCCGGAGGTCGACGGCACCACCACGCTGCGCGGCGCCGCTCGCGGCACCGCGGTCGGTGACATGATCCCGGCGAGGGTCGTCGACACCGACGGCGTCGACCTGGTGGCGCAGGTGATCACGGAGTCCTCGAGGCCCTCGAGCGTCCTGGCGGGAGGTGGAGCAGCGTGACCGAGCGACAGGTCAGCAACTGGAACGTGCCCAACGCCCTGACCACCCTGCGCATCGTGATGGTGCCGATCTTCGCCTGGGCGATGCTCCACGACGGCGGTGGCGACACCACCTGGCGCTGGATCGCCTTCGCGCTCTTCGCCGGCGCCATGATCACCGACAAGATCGACGGCGACCTCGCCCGCAAGCACGGCCTGGTCACCGACTTCGGCAAGATCGCCGACCCCATCGCCGACAAGGCGATCACGGGCATGGCCTTCATCGCGCTCGCGATCGTCGCCGACTTCCTGCCCGCCTGGCTGTGGTGGACCATCGCGGTCGTGGTGCTGACCCGGGAGTGGTCGGTCACCTTCGCCCGGCTGTCCATCGCCAAGGACGTCGTGATGCCGGCCAAGCAGAGCGGCAAGGTCAAGACCACGCTGCAGGCGCTGGCCCTCGGCGGCTTCGTGGCGCCGTTCGGTCTCTACGCCGACACGTCGTGGTCCTGGCTCGTGGTGCTCTGGTGGGCCTCGGCCGTCGCCCTCGCCGGTGCGGTGGTGCTCACGCTGACCTCCGGCCTGGAGTTCGCCCGCGACGTCCTCCAGCACCGTCGCGGACGCTCCTCGGCCGTCGGCGGCTGACCGGCGTACGCCGGGGACGGCCGTCGCGCGGTCAGTCGGCCTCGCGCTGCCGGTCGCGGTAGGCGCGGACGTTCTCCCGGTTGCCGCAGCCGTCCTCGCAGAAGCGGCGGGAGCGGTTGCGGGACAGGTCGACCACGACGTTGTCGCAGTCGTCGGCCGCACAGGCCTTGAGCCGGGCGAGCTCGCCGGCGCGCAGCACGTCGATGAAGGCCATCGCGGCCTCCACCAGCATCCGCACCTCCAGGGGCGCGTCCTGGGGCACCGCGTGGACGTGCCAGCCGAGACCGTCGTGGTCGACCAGCTGGGGGAGTGCCCCGGCCTCGGCGAGGGTGGCGTTGAGGGTCTCGACCAGGGGGCCCTCCTCGAGGTCCCACCAGCCGCGCAGCCGGGGGCGCAGCGCCCGCACCGCCTCGAGCTCGGAGTCGTCGCCCAGGCGGACGCCGTACCAGCCGAAGTCGTCGAGGAAGCGCGCGAGGTCCGCCCGCGTGCGCAGTGCGTCGCCGTCCGGCGCCGCGTCGTCGTCGAGCGTGTTGACCAACCCGGCGGCGCTGCGCAGCGCGAGCTGCGTGTCATGACCGAAAGTCACGTTGACTCCTGTCGTCGCGTGCTTCTATCGTAACCGGTGTCCACGCAAGACGACCCTGACCGCGAAGGGCGGTGCCCGATGTCCACCACGTTGTCCTCCCAGGTTCCCGCCCGGCGCACCCCCGGCACCACCACCGGCCTCGTGGCCGCGCTGGTCGCCGCCGCGGCCTTCGGCTCCTCCGGCGCCTTCGCCAAGGTGCTGCTCGACGCCGGCTGGACGCCGGGCAGCGCCGTCTTCGTGCGCATCCTCGGCGCCGCGCTGCTGCTGCTCGGTCCGACGCTGGTGGCGATGCGGGGCCGCTGGGGGCTGCTCCGCACGGGCTGGCACCAGGTCGTGGTCTACGGCGCCATGGCCGTCGCGCTCCCGCAGCTGGCCTTCTTCCTGGCCGTGCAGACCCTGCCGGTCGGGGTGGCGCTGCTCCTGGAGTACCTCGGCCTGGTGCTCGTCGTGGTCTGGCTGAGCCTGGTGCAGCGCCGGCTCCCCAGCCGGGCGATCCTGCTCGGGGTGGCGCTCGCCCTGGGCGGGCTGGCGCTGGTGCTCGACCTGCCCGCCGTCCTCGGCAGCGGCGCCGGGCTCAGCCTGGTGGGCGTCGCCTGGGGCCTGCTCGCGGCCGTCGGCCTGGCCTCCTTCTTCCTGCTCTCCAGCCCCGACCACGAGGCGTCGCTGCCGCCGCTGGCGCTGGCTGGTCTCGGCCTGGTGGTGGCCGCGCTGCTCTTCGGCGTGCTCGGCCTGGTCGGGGTGCTCCCGATGACCTTCGCCACCACCCCGGTGCGGCTGGGCGCCACGACGCTGCCCTGGTGGGTGGCGGTGCTCGAGCTCGCGGTGGTCGCCGCCGCCACGGCGTACGTCGCCGGCATCGTCGCGGCCCGCCTGCTGGGGCCCACGGTCGCCTCCTTCCTCGGCCTGGCGGAGGTGCTCTTCGCGGTGCTCTTCGCCTGGGTGCTGCTGGCGGAGCTGCCCACCGCGGTGCAGCTCGTGGGCGGGGTGCTGATCCTGGCCGGCGTCGTGGTGGTGCGGCTGGAGCAGGTGCGCCGCGACCGGACGTCCTACGGTGAGACCCATGCAGCTGCCGACGGACCTGCCGACGGACCCGACCGCCGACCTGGCGGCGACGCTCCGGGCCCGCCGCCAGACGGTGAGCTGTGCGGAGTCGCTGACCGGCGGTGAGCTCGCCGCGCTGCTGAGCGGCGCCCCCGGCAGCTCGGAGGTCTTCGTCGGCGGCGTGGTCGCCTACGCCACCGAGGTCAAGCGCCAGGTGCTCGGGGTGAGCGCCGCGCAGGTGGTCTCCGCCCCCTGTGCCGAGCAGCTGGCCACCGGCGTGCGCGCGCTGCTCGGCTCCGACTGGGCGCTGGCGACGACGGGGGTGGCCGGTCCCGCCGAGCAGGAGGGCCAGCCGGTCGGCACCGTCTTCGTCGGCGTCGCCGGCCCCACCGGGGTGCGCGCCCACCAGCTGCACCTCTCCGGCGAGCGGGCGCAGGTGCGCGCCGAGACCTGCCGCGTGGCCGTCGGCCTGCTCGGGGCGGCGTTGCGCGAGGAGGCGGGGCGAGATGGACGAGGCTGAGGCGGCGGCCCTGGCCGAGGCCGCCGACGAGCTCTACGCCGGCGGGGTCGAGGACTTCGTCCCCCGGCGTACGGCGCTCGCCCGCGCGGTCGCCGCCGAGCACGGCAAGGCCGCCGGCCAGGTGCTCGGCAAGCTGCGCAAGCCGTCGGTCGCGGCCTGGGCGGTCAACCTGCTGGTGCGGCGCGAGGCCGCCCAGATCGACCAGGTGCTCGGGCTGGCGGCGTCGCTGCGTGCCGCCGCCGAGGCGCTCGACGGCGAGGAGCTGCGCGCGCTGACCCGGCAGCGGCGGCAGCTCACGACGGCCCTGGCCACGACCGCGCGGCGACGCGCCGGCGAGGCGGGTGTCCGGCTCTCCGAGCCCGTGGTCGACCAGGTCGAGGGCGTGCTCACGGCCGCCATGCTCGACCCCGTCGCGGCCCAGGTCGTGCGCACCGGACGGGTGGTCACGGCCTTCACCTCCACGGGCATGTCGGAGCTCGACGTGGCCTCGGTCGTGGCGCTGCCCGACGCCCTCGACCACCGGGCCACGCCGACCGACGACGCCGAGGAGGCGGACGACGGCGGCGGGCGGCCGGAGCTGCACCTGGTCAGCGACGACGGCGTGCGGCTGGCCGAGGCCGAGGAGGTGCTCGAGCAAGCCCAGGAGCAGCTCGACCAGGCCGAGCGCGAGCGCGAGGAGGTGCGCGCGGCGCTGCAGGACCTCGACGCCCGCCGGCTGCAGCTGCGCGGGGAGGTCGACGAGCTGCGGCGCCGCGTCGCCGAGCTCGAGACCGAGGCCGAGGAGGTCGACGACGAGCAC
>JBQGFI010000081.1:0-5105 GCA_052040065.1 Marmoricola sp. | reverse complement strand
TCTCCCCGCGTCAGCACGGCGACGGGGTCGACGACGCGCTCGCTGGTCTCGTCGCGCGCGGGCACGTAGTAGTCGAGCCGGACCTGCCGGTCGTCGCTGATCGCCGCCCGCAGCGCCGGCGCGTGCCGCGACGGGGTGCGGGTGCGCGGCATCCGCACCTCCACCGCCGGCAGCGGGCCCGCCGCCGTCGCCTCCTCGAGCTTGGCCAGCACCCGGTCGACGACCTCGCGCGACTCCTCGGGGCTGCTCTCCCGCAGCGCCCGCAGCGCCACCATCAGCGCGGCGGCCTCCGAGCTGCCGAGACGCACCGGACGGGCGAGGAAGTCGGCGTTGTCGATGCGCACGACCCCGTCGGGGTCGTCCTCGATCGCCTCCATGTCGACGTCGATCATGCGGTCGGGCGTGAGCCCCGGGAGGCCGCACATCCAGAGGACCGCGAGGTCCTTGCGCACCTGCGCGGGAGTGACGCCGAACTCCGTCGCGACCTGGGAGAGCGAGACCGAGGAGCGGCTCTGCAGGTAGGGCACCATCGCCAGCAGACGGGCGACCTGGTCGCGGGCACTGCTGCTCACGCCGCACCCCCTGCCAGGGCGACCAGCCGCTCCACCACGAGCGCGCGCAGCTCGGCCGGCTCGTCGACCACGACAGCGTCGGCGTAGCCCATGAGCTCCTCGGCGGCGCTGTCGGGCCAGCCGTAGGTCATCGCGAGGCGGTCCCAGCCGGGCGTGCCGTCGGGTCCCTCGACCCCGGCCTCGAGCACCTCGGCGCGGCGGCGCAGGCCGAGCGCGGCACCGGGGCGCGCGCGCACGACGGCGCGGCGCTCGGGCTGGGGCGGGGTCACGGACTGCGAGAGCGCGCGCAGGTCGGTGCCCTCGGGCACGACGTAGGACCCGGGCTCCCCGTCGGCCTCCACCTCGGAGACGACCCGGCTGAGCCGGAAGAGCCGGGCCGCGTCGCGGTCGAGGTCGTGCCCGGCGACGTACCAGCGACCCTGGGCGGTGATGACGCCCCAGGGCTGCAGGTGACGGGTCTCGGCCTGCTGCTGGTCGCTGCGGCGGTAGTCGAAGCGCACCGGCGTCCGGGAGGCCGCGGCCTGCCACATCGCCTCGAAGGACGGCTCCTGCGCGACCAGCGTGGGCTGGACCGTGTCGAGCTGCTCGCGGTCGAAGTCGAGACCCGCGGCCTTGAGCTTGAGCAGTGCCTCGGAGGTGGCCGACGCGAGGCCGGCGTGACGCCAGACCCGGGCCGCGAGGCCGAGCACCGCCACCTCCTCGGCGGTGAAGTCGAGCGGCGGCAGCTCGAAGGCGTCGCGCTTGATGCGGTAGCCCTGCTCGTCGTCGAAGTACTTGTCGACCGGCCCGGTCTCCAGCGGGATGCCGAGCGCGCGCAGCTCCTCCTTGTCGCGCTCGAACATGCGCTCGAAGGCCTCGGTGCTGGCGGTCTCGCGGTAGGGCTCCATCAGGGCCCGGATCTGCTCCTTGGTGGTGTAGTTGCGCGCCACCAGCAGCAGGATCACCAGGTTGAGCAGGCGCTCGGTCTTGCGTGCGATCATCCGACGCCCAGCACGTCGATGACGAAGACCAGCGTCGAGCCGGCGGGGATGCCCTCCCGGTCCTCGTCGCCGTAGCCCAGCCGCGGCGGGATCACGAGCATCACCCGGGAGCCCTCGCGCACACCCTGGAGCCCGCGGCTCCAGCCCTCCACCACCGAGAGACCGACCGAGAAGGTGCTCGGCTCGCCCCGCTCGTAGGAGCTGTCGAAGGGCTCGTCGCCGCCCCAGACCTGGCCCAGGTAGTGAGCGGTGACGCGTTCGGGGTTCTCGATCTCGGGGCCCTCGCCCTCGGTGAGGGTGTAGACCTGCAGCCGGCGGGGCGGCCTGCCGGTGAACTCGAAGGACGCCGGCTCACCGCCCTGCTCGACGATCTCGGGCGCTCCCGCGGGGGCGGGCGTCTCCTCCCCCTCGGGCGCGTCGAGCACCGAGGTGGGGTCGGTGGAGACGACGTCGGCCACCATGACGACGGGGTCGCCGGCCTCGATGCCGAGCTGGGGCGAGCCCTCCTCGCCGTACGCGTCCTCGGCGGTGGAGGCGACCACCACCCGGCTGCCCGCCGCCGAGCCCACCAGGGCCTCGGAGAGCGAGGGGAAGAGCTGGGCCACCGGGACCTCGAGGGGCTGCCCGTTGTCGTAGGTGCTGATGGCCTGCTCGCCGCTGGTGCCGTTGTAGAAGGTCAGCTGCAAGATGGTGGTGGCCGTCTGGGTGACCTCGTCGCCCTCGCCGCTCGTCTCCTCCCACGAGGCGCTCTCCTCGAGCTCGAGCGGGGCGTCGATCTCCACCTCCGGCGCGGTGCCGAAGTCGCCCGAGACGGTGACGGCGTCGCGCACCTCGGTCGCCTCGGGGCTCTCCTCGGCGGCGTCGTCGCCCCCGCCGCCGCAGGCGGCCAGGGGCAGGAGCATGGTGAGGGCAGCGCTCAGCGCTGCCACGCGGTGCCGACGGGTCACATTCCCTCGATCAGTCGTTCGACGCGCTCGTCGTGCGCCCGGAAGGGGTCCTTGCACAAGACGGTGCGCTGGGCTTGGTCGTTGAGCTTCAGGTGCACCCAGTCGACGGTGAAGTCGCGGCGCCGCTCCTGGGCCTTCTTGATGAAGCTGCCGCGCAGCCGGGCGCGGGTGGTCTGCGGGGGCACCGACTTGGCCCGGAAGACCTGCAGGTCGTCGACCACGCGCTTGACCGCACCGCGCTTCTCCAGCAGGTAGTAGAGCCCGCGGTCACGGTGGATGTCGTGGTAGGCGAGGTCCAGCTGGGCGACGCGGGGGTGGCCGAGCGGCAGGCCGTGCTTGGCGCGGTAGCGGTCGATCAGCTTCCACTTGATCACCCAGTCGATCTCGCGGTCGACCATCGAGAGGTCACCGGAGTCGACCGCCTTGAGACCGCGCTCCCACAGGTCGAGCGACTGGTCGACCACGGGCGTGTGCAGCTCGCGCCGGTCGACGAAGTCGCGCACCCGGGCGAGGTACTCCCCCTGGATGTCGAGCACGCTGGCCTCGCGGCCGTTGGCCAGCCGCACGCGGCGGCGTCCGGTGAGGTCGTGGGAGATCTCGCGGATCGCCCGGATGGGGTTCTCCATCGTGAGGTCGCGCATCACCACGCCCTCCTCGATCATCCGCAGCACCAGGTCGCAGCTGGCGACCTTGAGCATCGTGGTCGTCTCGCTCATGTTGGAGTCGCCCACGATCACGTGCAGCCGCCGGAAGCGCTCCGCGTCGGCGTGCGGCTCGTCGCGGGTGTTGATGATCGGCCGGGAGCGCGTGGTGGCGCTCGACACGCCCTCCCAGATGTGCTCGGCCCGCTGGCTCACGCTGTAGGACGCCCCCCGCGGCGTCTGCGTCACCTTGCCGGCCCCGCAGATGATCTGCCGGGTGACCAGGAAGGGGATCAGCACGTCGGCCAGCTTGCCGAACTCCCCGTGGCGGCTGACCAGGTAGTTCTCGTGGCAGCCGTAGGAGTTGCCGGCGGAGTCGGTGTTGTTCTTGAAGAGGTAGACGTCGCCGGAGATGCCCTCGTCGTGCAGCCGGCGCTCGGCGTCGACGAGCAGGCCCTCGAGCACCCGCTCCCCCGCCTTGTCGTGGGCGACGAGGTCGACGATGTCGTCGCACTCGGGGGTGGCGTACTCCGGGTGGCTGCCCACGTCGAGGTAGAGCCGGGCGCCGTTGGCCAGGAAGACGTTGCTGGAGCGGCCCCAGCTGACGACCTTGCGGAAGAGGTAGCGCGCCACCTCGTCGGGGCTCAGTCGGCGCTGCCCCTTGAACGTGCACGTGACGCCGTACTCGTTCTCGATCCCGAAGATGCGCCGGTCCACGACGCCCACCCTATGCGGCCGGGCACAGCGGGGCTGCTCCCCACGCGGGCAGGTCGCGCTCGAGGGCCCCTCAGGGGGCCACGGGCGGCTCGGCCTCCGGCGGGACCTCGCCGGGGGCGATCTCGGGCGAGGTCGACGAGACCGTGGTCGTGGTCCCGGCCGGCTCGGGCAGCACCTCCCGCAGCGTCGCCAGCGGCACCCGCCGGAACTTGCGGTCCTGGCTGCGGGTCCGGTCGAGCACCGCGACCTCGAGGTCGCCCGGCGGCACGTCGCGGTGGCCGCTGTCGGAGTGGCCGAGCGCCGCGGCCGCCAGCCGCAGGGCGTCGTCGCGCGACATGCCCGGTGCGTAGCGCTCGCGCAGGTAGGAGGTGACCGACTCGGCCGCCCCGCCCATCACCGCGAAGTCGTGCTCCTCGACCACCTGGCCGTCGAAGGTGAGCCGGAAGACCTGGTCGTCCTCGACCGTGTCGCCCACCTCGGCGACGAAGATCTCGATCTCGTAGGGCTTCTCGCCGCCGCTGGAGAAGATGCTGCCCAGCGTCTGGGCGTAGGCGTTGGCCAGGCCCCGGCCGGTGACATCGCGGCGGTCGTAGGAGTAGCCGCGCATGTCGGCCAGGCGCACGCCGGCGATGCGCAGGCTCTCGAACTCGTTGTAGCGGCCCACCGCGGCGAAGGCGATGCGGTCGTAGATCTCGCTGATCTTGTGCAGCGCGGCGGAGGGGTTCTCGGAGCAGAAGAGCACGCCGTCGGCGTACCGGACGACGGCCACGGAGCGACCGCGCGCGATGCCCTTGCGCGCGAAGTCGGCCCGGTCCTTCATCAGCTGCTCGGGCGAGACGTAGAACGGCATGCTCATGCGGGGAGTCCTTCTGCGGTGGTGCCGGTCGTGGTCATGTCAGCGTCGTGCCGGCGTCAGGTGAGCGGGGCGGCCGGGCCGTCGGGGCGCTGCAGCCGCGCGGCGACGACGATGTCGGCGACCGCCGCGACGTCGTCCTGCGGCAGCCGCACCTGGCCCTCGGCGGTGACCACCGAGACGACCGGGAAGATCCGGCGCGCCAGGTCGGGCCCGCCGGTGGCCGAGTCGTCGTCGGCGGCGTCGTAGAGCGCCTGCACCACGGCCATGACGGCCTGGTCGGCGTCGAAGTCGTCGCGGTAGAGCTTCTTCAGCGCGCCCCGGGCGAAGACCGAGCCCGAGCCGACGGCGTGGAAGGCGGTCTCCTCGTAGCGGCCGCCCGTGACGTCGTAGGA